>CAYNQP010000344.1:0-4760 GCA_964399325.1 uncultured Pirellulales bacterium | reverse complement strand
CTGCGGTACCAGGCGATGAAGGTCCGCTGGCCCCAGATATAGTCGTTGATCTCCCTGATGCGGGCGGCGACGTCTTCGATGCCGGCGCCGAACTTGGCGCAGTCGGTGATGATGCGCCCGAGGTCGGCGCGTCTGGCGGCCACTTCGGTGTGAAAGTCGTATAGCGACGGGTCGTTGCTCTGGGCCCGGGCCAGCGCCTCGGCGGTATCGAGCACGCGTCGGTCGCCGAAGGAGGTGAGCGGGTAGCTGATGACAATCTGAAACCGCGGGATGTCGGTCGCGAGGACGTTGCCGTTTCGGTCGAGGATCTCGCCGCGCACGGTGCCGAACAACCGGGATTGGCCCTTCTGGCGCTTCAGGGCGGCGATCTCCTCCTGCAGCCTGGAATCGGCCAGCACTTGAATCTGCACCAGTCGCAAGATGCCGATCAGCAGAACGAGCAGGCCGGCTCCAATGAAGATCTTGACCCGCCTGTCGTACATACGCCTGTCGTTCGAGACTCTGTACACGAGATGCTCCCGCTATCGGCCCGGCCCCAGTTCGGTGATGATTGGCTCGCGCCGCAGGCTTATCTCAGCAGCGATCTCCGCCCGCGACGTCGGGAGCCATTTATATGCATCCACCATCGCACGGGCAAGCACAAAAACGGCCCGATGACGGCCGACAACAGCGGCTGCCAGAAGAATTCCCCGGCCCAGTGGGCGGCCGCCGGCTCGGCGCGAAGATGGACCAGCAGACGCGTCAGAGCTGCTGTCAATATGCCGGCAATGAAGATCGCCACCGCCTGGTAAGGCAGTCGCTTGAGGGAGATCGTGTTGTGCAGATCGGATAGCAATGTGCCGAACAGACCGAAGCTGATGATCCGAGGCCCCATGAGCCCCATGGCCGGGCCGGCCAGGTCCGCCGCGAAACCGATGGCAAAGGAGGTAATCACGGCGTCTCTCGGCGCGCCGTAAATCGCAAAGAACACCAGCAGAATCAGCAGCAGGTCCGGCTTGATCTCCGGGCTGACGATCCAGACCACGCCGAGAAAGCTGGTTTGCAGGAGGGTCGCAACGAGAATGAGCACCGCAAACCGAAACCAACGCATTCAATCACACCTCGTGGCGGTAGGGTTTTGACTGGGCGCCGCCGTCATTTGCCTGGCACGATCACGGCGACGTCTCTCAGGGTGGCGATGTCGCAGGTCGCTCGCACGGTGATGTCCCAAAGCAAGGGGTTGTCCGGGTCTGTGTTGCAGGCGGCCACGCGCCCCGCAATGACCGGAACGTCGAGATGAGCCTGTTTTCGGATGTAGACAGGGTCTTGCACGGCCACGGCGCGCTTGGTCGAGACGAGCGGGATCCTGGCGATGCCGCCGCCGCGTCCTTCCATCAAGCCCTGTATCCCCGACAGGCCAATCTCGACCGGGATCTTCGACGCCGGGTCGCTGATCAGCCTGACCATGGCTGTGTGGGGCAAGATGTGGGATACTTGGCCGACAAGGCTATCGTCGCTCAGGGCCGCGACGAACTGACCTACCCTCACGCCGTCTTCTTGACCTCGGCCGATAACCAACTCGGTCTGCGCCGGGTTGACCATCGTGATGTCGGCCGGCAGAAGACCCACGCGATCCCATTTCTGGCTGGCGCGTAGCCTTCTTAGTTGGGTGATCTCCGCACGGGCTTCCCTGAGTATCGCCCTGAGGTTGGCGATGTCGTTCTTGAGCCGGTCGGTGTCGTCGGTCTGGACGCCGACGTCGGTCGCAGCAGGTGTTCGCGAAGCCAGTGTCATGGTGCGTCCGGCCGACAGCGGTACGCGAAACGCATTGGCATACGCCAACTGCAGGCGGCTCGTCACGCGCGCCGGGGTAAACAGGAAGATCAAGCCGCCCAACATGAAATAGGCGAACAGCATTCGCTTGGATATCTTGGTCAACATCCGTGTCATAACCGTTGTGTTTCTGGATACCACGGGAACGGCGGAGCACCGTTCGCCACGTGAGGATTGTGGCCGCACCTATGCGGCTACTCCCCCCCGCGCTCGCTGTGGTCCATGGTGTCTTTCCATATCTCCAGGTTTTCCAGATAAACGCTCGTGCCGCGCGCGACGCAACTGAGCGGGTCCTCCACCATGTGCACCGTCAGGCCGGTGGCGTTGCTCAGCACGACGTCCAAGCCTCGCAGCAGAGATCCTCCGCCGCAAATGTGAACGCCGTTGTCGATCAGGTCGGCGGCCAGTTCCGGCTCGGCCTTTTCCAGCGTCCTGGTGACGGCGTCGATAATCGCGGTGATGGGGTCTTTCAACGCCTCGCGAATTTCCTCGCTGGTGATGACGATCTTCCTGGGAAGGCCGGAGATCGTGTCTCGTCCGGCGATCTCCATCGTCAACTCCTCACTCAGCACCGCGGCCGAGCCGATCTGTATCTTGACCTTCTCCGCCCGGGGTTCGCCGATGAGGAGATTGTAGGTTCTCTTGAGGTGGTTGATGATCGCCTCGTCCATATCGTCGCCGCCGATACGAATGGATTCGGCCGTGGCGATATCCGCCAGACTCATGATGGCCACCTCGGTGGTCCCGCCGCCGATATCAACGATCATCGAAGCGGTCGGCTCCGTGATGGGCAGTCCGGCCCCAATCCCGGCCGCCATCGGCTCGTCCACCAGAAAGACTTTGCGGGCCCCGGCGCGCTCGGCGCTGTCGACGACGGCGCGGCGCTCGACGGCCGTGATGCCGCTGGGCACGGCGATGACCACGCGCGGTCGAACCAAGCCGCCGCGACCGTGGACTTTTCGGATGAAATAGCTCAGCATGGCTTCGGTGACTTCGAAGTCGCTGATGACGCCGTCTTTGAGTGGGCGGATGGCGCTGATCGAGCCCGGTGTCTTACCGAGCATTTCGCGCGCCACCAGACCGACCGCCTCCCCGTCATTGAGGACGATGTTGGTGCCTTTGCGGACCGCTACCACGGAGGGTTCGTTGAGGACGATGCCTTTGTCCCGGACGCACACCAGCGTCGTACAGGTACCGAGATCGATACCCATGTCCATGCTGAACATGCCGAGGATTGAGTCCAACAGCACAATCGACTCCTTTCTGAGGTTGCCGCTGGGATATTGGAGTGCCCGAAGGCAGTATCGTCAAGAGGAAATTGGCTAGGGCATGCCAAAAATCGTCTGATACTGCGTGAAGCACTTGAAGGCGACAAACGCGGCCGTGGCCAGGACGACACCGAATGCAACGGCCAAGACGGCCGTATAGAGACTACTGGGGACAGCGGCCTTCGCCCCCCGTGATTGAGGCATTGGACTCATGTATCATGGACCTCCCGGTAACGAAGCCAGGCAACTCACCCCTTGCGGGGGACCGGCTCACAGATTCGTTGCGATCATGTCCCCGGCTCGGGGTTCGGCCTGAATCAAATTCAAGATCCCGACGGCTCGGTCGGTATCGACCTCCAGGATCTGGATATTGCAGACGAACTGGTCGCCGCGAGTCACATGGAATTTCATGTTCTGCTGGACGCCGGCGGCCGCTCCGATGGAAATCTCCGCCAACGAGTTCTTGATGTCCACCTTGGTGACGCGCCCATTCAACGCGATGTTCTGGGTCATCGGCGCCACCGGCTGGGCGATGCCCCGCGCCGGCGTCACGGGTCTCGGAGTGGCGGCCATCCTGCCGTACTGTTGCAGGTACTGGTTGAGCCGGGTCTCCAGGTCCTGGTTGGCCTCGACGAGCTGCCTGTTCTTGCCTTGGAGGGTGGCAACGATAGACATTTTGTCCAGCAGGGTCTGATTGGTCTCGGCCAGCTCCTTACCTAGTCGGGTCTGGTCGGCCAGCAGGGCGGTGACCCTTGCCTGATCGGCCTGGGACTGTCCCAGTTGCTTGCCCTGGGTCTCGTTGGCCAGCTTGACGGCCGCTCCCATGTTGGCGACGTCCTGCACCAACTGGGCGTTCTCCCGCTTGACGCTGTCGAGTTGGGCCTGCAGATCGGACCTGGCAATCTTCATCTCGCTGATCTGCGCGTCCATCGCCAGCTTCGTGTCCTCGGCGGCTTGCTTGACCTGCGTCAGTTCATCCTCGGCATCTTGCGAGCGGTTCTTCGCAACCTGGACGTCACGGATTTGTCTGTCGTACATCTGCTTATAGTTGTCCGCATTGGCGACGTACGTGACAACCACGCCGCAAAGGAACAATGAAAAGACCGACAGTAGAACAATCAGAACCTTCGTAAGCGTACTCAAGACAGGCTCCCTTCACGAATTAGAACGTTCTTGCAGTAGTCAAAAACCCTGCACTATCGGACCCTGGGCCACGTTGACGGTGAGCAGTTGGAATCGCCCCATTGCTGCCAGAAGTTACACACTCCTACCCAAGTCCTGATACTGCAACTGCGTACTGTAATTTTACGCTGGAAGCCTCCAAAGGTCAAGTCATTTTTCCTAAATAGCCCAAATAGAATGGGTTAATGTCGAACGAGCCGCCTGCCGGTGGCGATAGGGTTTGGCGCTGCCTATACGCGGGGCGTAGCCCAATCGAGTCTCCGTTCACGGTCTCCGAGCCGGTGGGTTTCCAGGGATACTGTGTGCCCTACACGTAAGGATGGGTGCTCCTGGTACGGGACTTGCGTGGGAAAGGTGCCTAAGCAGCAATCCCATTGTGGAGTATGGATAGGTGTAGCTACGAACATAGGGCAGATTTGTCAAGTATAAAGCTAGGCTGAGGCGCAGTTTTGACTTGATTTTTGCCGCCAGACACCGATAATAGAGCATATACTTTGG
>CAYNQP010000343.1:0-4777 GCA_964399325.1 uncultured Pirellulales bacterium | reverse complement strand
GGATCGACTATCCCGGCCATCCCTGGCGAGAAACGGCGCCGGCCCTTGCTGATATTCTGCGGAGCGACCCGCGCCTGCGCATCGACGTGGTCGAGGACCCCAACTTCCTGGCGTCGCCGCAACTGGCTCGCTACGATGCGATCGTGCTGCATTTCATGAACTGGGAGACCCCTGACCCCGGACCCCAGGCCAGGACGAATCTCCAGGAAGCCATCGCCGCGGGCAGGGGCCTGGTCCTCGTGCACTTTGCCTGCGGCGCGTTCCAGGGCTGGGACGAGTTCGCGAATCTTGCAGGCCGCGCGTGGGACCCGAACTTGAGAGCGCATGATCCGCGCCGCCCCTTCGAGGTCAAGATCGTGGACTCGACACACCCCGTCACGCGGGGGCTCGGCGCGTTCACCACCGACGATGAACTCTACACCTGCCTGGCCGGCGAGGTCCCCATCCACGTATTGGCCACGGCGCGGTCCAAAGTGGACGAGAAAGACTACCCCATGGCGTTTGTGTTGAACTACGGGCGGGGAAGGGTATTCCACTCTGTCCTGGGGCACGATCTCAAGGCCATTACGAATCCCCCCGTAGGCGAGCTGTATCGAAGGGGTACGGCCTGGGCCGCCGGCCTATCCCCCACCCCGGCAGTCCAGTCGACTGAACGAAAGGTGCGCATCATCCTGGTCGGTGATTCCACGGTGACCGACCGTTCCGGCTGGGGGCTGGGGTTCAAACAGCTCCTCAGCGACCGGGCCGAATGCGTCAACACGTCCGTCGGCGGTCGCAGCTCCAAGAGCTTCATCGATGAGGGTCTCTGGAAGAAGGCCGTCGAATTGAAGGGCGACTATTACCTGATTCAGTTCGGTCACAACGACCAGCCGGGCAAAGGACCCCAGCGCGAAACCGATCCGGACACGACCTATGCGCAGTACATGGCGCGCTACGTGGACGAGTCTCGCGCCATCGGCGCCCGGCCGATCCTGGTTACCTCTCTGACACGCCGCAACTTCGACAAGTCCGGCAGCGGCAAGATCAACTCGACCCTTACGCCGTACGTGCAGGCCGTCAAGCGGTTCGCTGTGGAGAAAGGCATCCCTCTGATCGACCTCCACGCCCGCAGTATTGCACTGTGCGAACAGCTTGGCCCCGATAAGACCCATGCCTTCGACCCGGTCAAAGCCGATGGGTCGGTCGATACCACCCATCTCGACGCCCGGGGAAGTCTGGTGCTTGCCCGGCTGGTGGCGGATGATCTGCGTCGGGCGGCGCCCGAGCTGAAACCGTACTTCCGAGACGAGCCCGGATCAGACTCTGCGAGCCCAGCGGCCAAGGTCTTCGATGTCCGTCAATTCGGCGCCAAGGGTGATGGCAAGACGCTCGATACCGAAGCCATCCAAAAGGCCCTGGACGAATGCGGTCAAGCCGGTGGTGGTATCGTACGGTTCTCGTCCGGCACCTATGTCAGCAAGCCAATCGTTCTGTGCAGCAAGACCACCCTGCAACTCGATGAGGGCGCGACATTGCAGGCGACGGCCCGCCCGGTCGATTTCATGAAGACACCTGGAGATTGGTTGAGTGCCAAGAGTGGCAGCGATTTCGTCCCGTTCATCAGCGGCAAAGACCTCACGGATGTCACGATCGTGGGCCAGGGCACGATCGACGGCAACGGCCAGGTCTGGTGGGCCGCGGCCGAGGAGGCGCGGCGCAAGACATCGGGCTACACGTTGCCGCGCCCGAACCTAATCATCCTGACCCGGTGCAAAGACGTCAAGATCACCGGTGTCACCATCCAGAACTCACCCAAGTTCCATCTGGTGCCGACCGATTGCGAGGACGTGCTGATTGAGGATGTAACCTTCAAGGCGCCCGCCGATGCTCCCAATACCGACGCCATCGACCCGAGCGTGAGCCGCCGGGTGCGGATCAGTCGGTGTGTCATCGACGTGGGCGACGACAATGTGGCCATCAAGTCCGGCAAAAGGATGGAAGGCCGCGAGTTTGCCTGCGAAGATATCGCCATAACGGATTGTGTGTTCCTGCACGGCCACGGCGTCTCTATCGGCAGCGAGACGGTGGGCGGCGTGCGCAACGTGACCGTGGAGCGTTGCACGTTTCAGGGCACCGAGAATGGCATCCGTATCAAGTCGCCGCGCGGCCGGGGTGGCACTATCGACGGCCTGCGCTGCCGCGACATCACCATGACCAACGTTGATCCGGCTCTCACGATCACGTGCTACTACCCCAAGATTCCCGCACAGGATGAGGCTGTGCCCGTCACTCCGGAGACGCCCATCTTCAAGAACATCGAGATTACGAACCTGACCGCCACGTGCCCGAAGGAAGCGGGCGTCATCATCGGTCTGCCCGAGAGCCTCGCGACGAATGTCTCCTTGACGAACGTCACGATTTTGGCTCAGACCGGCCTAACCATCCGCAATGCCAAGGGCGTCCAGCTCAAGAACGTGAAGATTCGAACACAGCAAGGCCCGCCGCTCATAGTGCGGAACGGCGAAGTTGAAGGATCGGTGACGGTCGAGTAGCATGAGTGCATCCTGCACCACGTTGAACGAACCGCAATAGATGGTAGCTGGGCATCGTCTTTACGGGCGGAATGGGTGCTTAGTGGCACCATCAGGTGTTCTCTTATATGCCCTTACGGGCACACTACAAACGGGAAAGGAGCAATAGCATGAATCGTCATTCTGGCATCGTTTCTCTATCCGCAAGCGCCATTCTGGCACTGGTCTGCCTCTCGACGGGTTTTGCCGCCGAATCGAGCAGCGTTCCTGACTGGGCCAATCCCGAACTGGTGGGCATCAACCGGCTGGCGCCACACGCCACGATGATGGTCTTCCCCGACGCGGCCTCTGCCAAGCGCGCCGAGGCTATTGCCACCGTCGAAGACCGGTCGAGGTCGCGGTGGTTTCGGTCGCTCAACGGCGACTGGAAGTTCAAATGGTCGCCCAACAAGGCAGAACAGCCCTTGGATTTCTATGGGGTGAATTTCAACGATTCGTCCTGGGACACGATCCCTGTTCCGTCGAACATCGAGATGCAGGGTTACGGCGTGCCCATCTACACGAACTCGCGGTATCCGTGGAACGACAGGCTGCGGCCGCCTGCGGTTCCGGAGAACAGCAATAATCATGTCGGCTCCTATCGGCGCACGTTCGAGGTGCCGCGGGATTGGGACGGCCGGCGTATCTACATCGGCTTCGATGGCGTGAACTCCTTCTTCTATCTCTGGGTCAACGGCAAGAAGGTCGGCATGAGCAAGGACAGCCGCACGCTAGCGGAATTCGACATCACCGACTTTGTCAAGCCGGGCAACAACCAATTGGCCGTACAGGTCTTCCGCTGGCACGACGGGTCATGGTTGGAGGACCAGGATTTCTGGCGTCTGAGCGGCATTTACCGCGATGTGTATCTCTGGTCCACCGACAAGCTGCATATCCGTGACTTTCAGGTCACGACCGCCTTGGACGAACGATATGCCAGCGCGGCCCTCCTGATCGATTTGGCGATCCAGAACACAACCACCAAGAGCCAGGATGTGACGCTCAGCGCGGAGTTGCTGGACGCCCAGGGCAATCAGGTCGCGTCCCTCTCGACGCCGTGGCTTCTCCCGGCTGCTCAGGAGACCAAGCGGACTCTCTCAACCAGTATCGACGGACCGCGCCTCTGGTCGGCCGAGGATCCGTACCTGTATCGCCTGCTGCTGACCCTGACCGGGGCGGATGGCAAGGTCGTGGAGGTGATTCCCGTCAATGTCGGCTTCCGCAAGATTCAACTGTGGGATGGCGGGGACCTGCTCGTCAACGGTCGGCGCATCTTCATCAAGGGGACCAATCGGCACGAGCACCATCCGGATCGAGGGCATTACCTCACGCCTGAGGACATGATCCAGGACATCAAGTTGATGAAACAGAACAACCTCAATTCCGTGCGGACCAGTCATTACCCCAATACGCCGGCCTGGTACGACCTGTGCGACCGTTATGGAATCTACCTCGTGGACGAGGCCAACAACGAGTGCCACGGTGCCCAGCAGGTGACCAGGGACCCTGCCTATCAGCCCACCTTCATGGACCGGACCGTGCGTATGGTCGAGCGGGACAAGAACCACCCGTCGATCATCTTCTGGTCCGTGGGCAACGAGAACGGCTGGGGCCCGAACCTGCACGCGATCAGTTCTTGGATGCGCGAGCGCGACGCGAGCCGGTTCGTCATTTCCTGCGAGGCCGGGGAACGGCCCAATACCGACATCGTCTGCCCGATGTACAACAACCCACGGGATCTCGACAGGTATTCGGCCCGGACGCCGGCCCCGTATCGCCCGTTCATCCTGATCGAGTACGCCCACGCGATGGGCAACAGCACGGGCGATGTCTGGAGCTACTGGAACCTGATCTACAACAAGCCTCACCTGCAAGGCGCATGGGTTTGGGACTGGGTGGACCAGTCGTTGCGTCAGCCGGTCGAAGGCCATCGCGGCGGCAGCTTCCTGAAAGTCAAGCCGGGCGACAAGACCTTCTGGGCCTATGGCGGCGACTTTGGCCCCGAGGGGACTCCGTCGGATGACAACTTCTGCTGCAACGGTCTCGTGGACGCCGATCGCAGGCCGCACCCAGGCCTGGCGGAGATCAAGAAGATCTACCAGAACATCCAGGTCAAGGCGGTGGACCTCGCCCAGGGACAGATCGAGATCAAGAACGGCTACTTCTTCATTAACCTGAAGGATCTGGTCAAAGGCACGTGGGCCGTGCGCGTGGATGACAAGGTCGTG
>CAYNQP010000342.1:0-4792 GCA_964399325.1 uncultured Pirellulales bacterium | reverse complement strand
GGTCTTCGCCACGGGCCGGCCGTACGACCAGATTCGCGTCAGTTGTATCGGCAAGGTCAACGTGAAGATCGTCGGCTCCAGTTGCGGGCTTTCGGATTTCGGAGATGGGGCCACGCATCAGAGCATCGAAGACGTCGCGATCATGCGGGCGATCCCGAACATGACGGTCCTGTCTCCGGCCGACGGCATCGAGACGAAGAAAATGACCCGGGCGATGGCCGAGTTCGACGGGCCAGTCTACATGCGCATCCTGCGCAACGATGTGCCGGATGTCACCGATGAGAAACAGGAATTCAAGATCGGCCGGCCCACGGTGATCCGGCAAGGTACGGATGTCGTGGTTTTTGCCCACGGCTACATGGTCTACAAGTCGCTCAAGGCCGCCGAGGCCCTGGAGAAGGAGGGCGTGTCCGTGCGGGTCGTCAACGTCAGCACGTTGAAGCCGATCGACGACGAAGCGATTCGCAAACTGGCGAGCGGAGTCAAAGGAGTCGTGACGGTCGAGGAGCATACGATCATCGGCGGGCTGGCCAGCGCCGTTGCTTTTGCGATGAGAGGGCACGGCCTGCCCATGGAAGCCGTCGCGATACAGGATTGTTTCGGGCAATCGGCGCTCAACTATGAGCAGCTCTTGGAGCATTACGGTTTGACGGGTGCAGCGGTGGTCAAGGCGGTGAACAAGGTCCTGAGGTAGCAGATGAAAACGAAGACGATGAAGGCTGTGGTCAAGTACGAGAACAAGCCCAATGCGACGGAGTTGCGGGAGGTGCCGGTTCCGGAGATTGGCGAGAGCGACGTATTGGTCGAAGTGGCTTATGTTGGCGTCTGCGGGACCGACCCGCACATGCACAGCGGTTCGGTAGTGTTCAACTTCAACTGCCCTTTCATTCTGGGGCACGAATTCGCGGGCAAGATCGTTGAGGCGGGCAAACAAGTCAGCAAGTTCAAGGTCGGGGATCGCGTGACCGCCGAAACGCATGCAGACTACTGCGGCCATTGTACCCTCTGCCGAACCAATAATTATCATCTCTGCAAGCAGCGCAAGGGATTCGGCTTTCACGTCGACGGGGCATTCACCAAATATGTCAAAGTCCCCAGCAGGATTCTGCACAGGGTCCCGGACAGTGTTTCACTCAAGGCCGCTTCGTTGACCGAGCCGTTCTGTGTGGCCTATAAATCGGTGATATGCAACAGCACGGTCAATCCCGGTGATACGGTGGTGGTCATCGGACCTGGACCGATCGGGTTGCTGTGTATGAAGATGGCGCAAATGGCCGGAGCAAGCCAAATCGTTGCCGTCGGCACCGACGGCGACGATGACCGTTTGAAACTGTCCCGGTCCTTCGGCGCAACAATCACCATCAATAGCAGCAAGCAAGACCCTCTGCCGACCATCATGTCTTTGGGCGACGGCTTTGGCGCCGATCTCGTTGTCGATACGGCGGGTGTCTCCCCGACATTGAAATTGTCGATGGACGCGGTTCGGCCGAACGGGCAGATTACCAAGATCGGCTGGGGACCGAAACCGGTCAATTTCAGCCTCGATCCGCTGATCGCCAAATCTGTCACTTTCAAAGGACATTTCAGCCATACGTGGGACGTCTGGGAGAAATGCCTGACCATGATGAGCAAAGGCCAGATCGACCTGGAGCAACTGATCACTCATGAGCTTCCTATAGATCGCTGGGAGGAAGCGTTCGAACTGGTCGAGAATAGGAAAGCAAACAAAGTCGTTTTGACGCCGATGGACTAAAGTTTCAGTGCGTTTTTTTGGGGAATAGGAACAATGAAGAAGATCGGATTCATCGGGCTGGGAATCATGGGCAAGCCCATGGCGAAGAACCTTGTCAAAGCCGGTTATAGTCTTACCGTTTATGATATCAACCCGGAGCCGGTCAAAGAGCTTGTCGCTGCCGGCGCGGCAGAAGGGAGCAGCAACAGTGATGTCGCGGCCAAGAGCGAGGTCGTGATTACCATGCTGCCAAATTCCCCGGACGTCAAGAAGGCCGTACTCGGGGAGAGCGGCGTTCTCGAGGGCGCTAAGCCAGGGACGATCCTGGTCGATATGAGTTCAATCGCTCCGCTGGTTTCCCAGAAAGTCGAAGCCGAGGTCCGGAAGAAAGGCGTCGAAATGCTTGATGCCCCCGTTAGCGGCGGCGAGCCCAAGGCCGTTGATGGGACGCTGTCGATTATGGTCGGTGGCAAGCAGGAAGTCTTCGACCAGGTTGAGGATATCCTCAAGGTCATGGGCGCTTCGGCCGTCCTGGTCGGGGACATCGGCAGTGGTAATACGACCAAGCTTGCCAATCAGATTATTGTGGCTTTGAATATCGCTGCCATGTCCGAGGCCATGGTGCTGGCAACGAAGGCGGGTGTGGATCCGGAGAAGGTTTTTCAGGCGATTCGCGGCGGGCTGGCCGGCAGTACGGTGCTCAACGCGAAGGTGCCGCTGGCTCTGGACGGCAATTTCAAGCCGGGCTTTCGCATCGAGTTGCACATCAAGGACCTGGCCAACGCCCTCGACACTGCCCACGAGCTTGGGGTCCCGGTGCCTTTGGCCAGCGGAGTAATGGAGATCATGCAGGCCCTGAAGGTTGACGGCAAGGCCGGCGACGACCACGGCGGCATCATTCAGTTCTATGAGAGACTGGCCAAGGTGCAGGTAAGACATCAGAAATGATGTCAGCTACAGCGTCGCGACTTGACCTTTCCTGAAAGGGTCCTTTTCGTGCTCCTGATTATCCTTCTGCTTCTCAGCGTGGCGTTCATCGTCGTTTCGACGTGCAAGTTCCAGTTGCACCCGTTTCTGGCGCTGCTATTCGCGGCTGTAGGATTCGGGTTGTGTGCCCGGATGCCGCTGAGCGGTATCGTCGCGTCGATCAATCAGGGGTTTGGAGACACGCTCGGTGGCATTGGCATCGTCATTATCGCCGGGGTCATCATCGGGACGTTTCTCGAACGTTCCGGCGGCGCCTATGCGATGGCCGAGATAATTCTGAAGATCATCGGTGAAAAACATGTGCCGTTGGCCATGTCGATCATCGGGTATTTCATTTCTGTCCCGGTGTTTGCCGATTCAGGATTTGTCATCCTGACGCCGTTGAACAGGGCACTATCCAAAAAGGCCAAGATATCCTTAGCCACTTCGGCAATCGCTTTGGCCACCGGCCTGACCGCGACGCATTGCCTCGTGCCGCCGACGCCGGGGCCGATTGCTGCCGCCGGTATACTCGGGGCGGATTTGGGGCTTGTCATTCTTCTGGGAGTGGTCGTCAGTTCCGTTGCTGTTGTTGTCGGCTGGCTGTTCGCGACGAAGGTTGCCGCAAGAGTATATATTGACCCGAACCCTGAAGACTCGGAGGCCGATGTCAGGGCTAAGCTCAAAGAAGCGCCGTCCGCTCTCAAGGCATTTACGCCGATTGTCGTTCCCATCGTGCTCATCGTCATCAAGTCGATCTCTGACTACCCCAAGGCCGAGAATGGTCCCTGGCAGAAGATGGTCGGAGCAATCGCGGGCGTTACCGGAGCGCCGGCGCTCGAATTGCTCAAGAGCATTGTCGGTTTCATCGGAGAGCCCGTCATTGCCTTGCTGATTGGCGTCCTTCTGGCCTTTCTGCTTCCCAAGAAACTCAATAGGGCGATGCTCTCCACCACCGGCTGGGTGGGGCAGGCCTTGCTCAATGCGGCCTTGATTATCATGGTCACCGGGGCCGGCGGGGCCTTCGGCAGAGTCCTGCGGGATTCTCCCCTGGCCGATGTGCTCGGCGAGTCCCTTTCACGGGCCAACCTGGGCATCTGGCTGCCATTCGTTATCGCCGCGGCGTTAAAGAGCGCGCAGGGATCATCGACCGTCGCCCTGATTACGACGTCGTCTCTGATGGCCCCGCTGATGATACCTCTGGGATTCGAGACGGCAATGGCCAAGGCTCTGGCCGTGCTTTCCATCGGCGCCGGCTCGATGGTGGTCTCTCACGCCAATGACAGTTTCTTCTGGGTCGTCACGCAGATGACCAAGATGGACGTCAAGACGGGCTACAAGCTCCACACGACCGCAACATTGGCCATTGGCTTGGCCTCGATAGTCACCATCTGGGTCATCAGCCTGATCGTCATCTGATGCGGACTGCGACAAGACCTGTGACACCCTCGCCCTCTGGGGAGCATTAGAGGAGCTACAAACCCAATGATTAGGAGGTCCGACAAATGAAGAAGATTGTCTCTGCAATTGTGCTTGTCGCTTTGTGTGTTTCTGTAGAGGGGATGTGCAATGATGGCAGTGTCGAGGACGTGAACGATCCTCGGGGAAAGATGAAGCCATGGGAAGAAGGTGCGTGGGAGACGGGCAAATACCGCAACGTGTTCCTGGAGGCCGGATACAAACAGGCAGAGATCGACGCCAAGTTGGCCAAGGCTTACCATGATCTCTTTGAAGGTCCGAACAGAGTCTATTTTGAAGTGGGTGATTCAATGGCTTATGTCTCTGACCTGAAGAACCATGATGCCCGCACGGAGGGCCTTTCGTACGGCATGATGGTAGCCGTGCAATTGAACAAGAAAGATGTATATGACCGTTTATGGCGCTGGACCAAGAAATACATGCAGCATCAAGGTGGGGCTCGGGATGCTTATTTCGCCTGGAGCATCGAGCCGAAGACCGGAAGACACAATTCAGAGGGCTCTGCTTCAGATGGCGAATTCTATTTTGTGACCGACTTGTTATTTGCCTCCAATCGTTGGGGGAATGATACGGGGATAGATTACTATGCTGAAGCCAGAAGAATCCTGGATGCGA
>CAYNQP010000341.1:0-4795 GCA_964399325.1 uncultured Pirellulales bacterium | reverse complement strand
GTTGACCACGACCGCCGGCAGTTCCGCCCCCGCAAGGTAGCTTATGCCCTCCTGCATCAGGCTGATGCCGGGGCTGGATGAACTGGTCATCGCGCGCTTGCCCGTCGCGGAGGCCCCGAAGACCATATTGATCGCAGCCAGTTCGCTCTCGCTCTGCACGAAAACCCGCCCCTCCTCAGCCATGCGCCGCGACATGTAGGCGGTGATCTCATTCTGCGGCGTGATCGGATAGCCGAAATACGCGTCGCACCCGGCAATGATGGCTGCTTCGGCCAGTGCCTCATTGCCGCACATCAATACCCGCTCGCTCACGTTCTTCCCTTCTGCTCTACCCATCTATCCAGGTAATCCTTCACCTTACGGACGAAATCGCGTGTCGTGTCCAGCAGGACCTCGGCTTCATCCTGGGCTACGGAAAGACCCACTCCGTAATCCCCAACAATCCGCTTCTGATAAGCATGGTTGAGTGTCCTTCCCATGTGGTTTTCGAGGAGTCCTGTCTTGACAAAGTGCTCCCCGAACAAACTGATCACGCCTTTGTGGGAAGAACTGCTCAGATTCTTGGTAAGGAGTGCCGCTTCGGCCATGAGAAACATAGCATAGTAGCACCGGGAAGCACAGGAATCGCAGTCACCGGCGCCCATAGTCAGTTCGGCTGAGCGAACGAACGTCTGGGCCTTCGCCGATAGAATCTCTATATCACTCACATCGTCACTCCCTCTTTCCTCACGTTCAGCATGAACGGGAGGTTGTGGCTGTCAAAGAAACCCTCGGGAATCGCGATGACCGAAACAAGTTCCCCTTCTTCCATGAGCACGTCGAACAGAAAGGCGCTCAAGCTCTCTTCGATCTCAGAGGGCTTCAGAGACTCGTCGACCAGCACCAGCACGTCAACGTCTGAATCCTTTGTCACCTCACCTCTGGCTTGGGAACCGTAGAGTATTACCTTCTTGATGCCCTCGCCGTAGCGTTCGCTCAGATGTGCCTTGACTCGATCCACCAGACGTTTGATTTTCTGGTCCATTTGCTCAGGCCTTCTCCTCGATCAGACGCGGGGCGCCTTTTTTGCCGTCTGTCGCGACGATGCGGATCTGGCCCGGCTGGTCCCAGCAGACTTCGATGATCCCCTCCGGGCAGACGATGGCGCACTGGGCGCAGCCGGTGCACTCGCCGTTTTTCGCCTGCGCGGGGAAATAGCCGTTCTGGTTCGACTCCTTCGAGATCACGATGCTCTTCCTGGGACAGACGGTCACGCAGAGGCCGCAGCCTTTGCATCGTTCCGTATCAATGATGATCTTACCTGCCATTATGCGCATCCTTCGCTCTTCATCGTTCGGCCAACTGCCCGGCGAACCAACGTAAGCCGGCGGGGCCCTCCTTCATGTACTCCATGCTACCGGCCTGGTTCGACCCTGTAAAGACCAAAAAACTCTACCGCCAGAGCCCGCAAGGGGCTGTCGCCGGCGTTCACGGCCCGCTTTGGCCCTGGCGTCGCACTCGGTAGAGATGCTCTGAAAAGCGGCCTTCTTGCTCGAAAGCGGCCCCTTGCGCCTGCAATTGCCGGTCGAGCAGGTGACAGCACAAATTCAGCAGCGACAGGGCGGCGTTGCCCATGAGTTGAGCCGAACTCGGCGCGGACGCACACGGACTCTCACCGACCTTCACGGATGGATCTGTTCGTGTTATTCCGGCCCAACGCCGGTGCCCAGCGACTTGCCAGCGGCGGCGATTTGTGTTTCACTGTGTCGCATGGATGGTTCACTGTTTGATTTGGCGGGCAAGACCGCGTTGGTTACAGGGGCGGGGCGCGGGATTGGCTCGGCTATTGCACGCGGGTTGGCCGCGCAGGGGGCCGACGTAGTCCTGGTGGCTCGGACGGCTGAGCAGCTTGAAGCGGCCAAGGGTCGCATTGAGACTGACACCGGACGTAAGGCTTGGGCCTTTCCGTTCGACCTGTCGGATTCGGGCGGTATTGAGACGCTCTTCGAGAAGATCGCCCAAGACACTGGCGGCGTGGATATCCTCGTCAACTGCGCGGGCACGAACATTCGCGGGCCCAGCGAAGATGTTTCGCTGGAGACGTTCAATCACGTCATGGAGGTCAATCTCACGTCGGCGTTGCTGCTGTCGCAGGCGTTCTGCAGGCATCGCAAGCAGGTGGGCAAGCCCGGCCGGATCATCAACATTGGCTCGCTGCTTTGCCAGGCCGCGCGCGCGACCATCGCGGCCTACGCGTGCAGCAAGACGGGGCTGCTCGCGCTGACGAAGACGCTGGCTGTGGAGTGGGCCAACTACGATATCAACGTCAACGCCATCGGGCCTGGGTACATCGCCACCGAACTGACGGCGCCGCTGAAGGCCGATCCGGATTTCGACCGGTGGGTCCTGGCCAATACGCCGCTGGCGCGGTGGGGCACGCCCGACGAACTGGTCGGCGCCGCCGTGCTGCTGGCCTCGAAGGCGGGCGGTTTCATTACGGGACAGATATTCTACGTCGATGGCGGCTGGACCGCTCTGCTGTAGCATCGTCTTGCGTCACGGGGTAGTGACAGGAGTCTAACCTATGAGGCGATACGCCCACCGGACCATCCGCGTCGTGACACTGCTCGTGGTCGCGGCGCTTCTCCTAAGTGTGTCCTGTGTCGATCGCACGCCGGCCGCATCCGTGGACCGCCCGGCGTCGGAAGTGGATCAGCGGCCGCGGGTCGTCTTCATCTCGGCTGAGAGCGAATACGATGCGGCGGAGACCTTGCCCGACTTTGCGTACGAGCTTGAACTGAAGTACGGTTTGTCTTGTGACATTCTCCAGGGCAGCACCGAAGCGAGCGGTCCGACCCGTCACGAAATCTCCGGCATGGAACAGCTCGACAACACGGACCTCGTCGTGGTCTTTGCCCGTCGCCGGGCGTTTCCCGCCGAGCAGATGCAATATCTGCGTGACTATCTGAGCCGAGGCAAACCGTTGATCGGCTTGAGGACTGCCAGTCACGCCTTCGATGCGCGCGGGGCCGGACCGGCCGATCATGCCGAGTGGCCCACGTTCGACCCCGAGGTGCTGGGCGGCAACTACCACGGTCACTACGGCGCAGGCCCCCAGACCACCGTCACGCCCGCCGAAGGCACCGAGAACCATCCCATCCTCGCCGATATCGAGCTGCCTTTTCCCAGTGACGGCTCGCTCTACCAGACCCGGCCCCTGGCGCAGACCGCGACGTGCCTGCTGATCGGCGCGGTTCCCGGCCACGAGCCTGAGCCGGTGGCCTGGACGAACACGTACGGCAACTCGCGTATATTCTATACCTCGTTGGGGCACCCCGACGACTTTGAGAATGCCCAGTTTCGCAAGCTGCTTGTCAACGCCGTTTTCTGGGCCCTATTTATCCCATTGGTCCCATAGGACCTATTTGCCTGACAAGACGAATAGGACGCATCTGAAACCAGGGGAGGCGGCTTCACTGCGATTCCATTTTTGCGCAGGATTTGCTTCGACCGCTGTCAACCGGCGGGCTACGATAATCGTCTGAACTGGTAGTTGGAGTCGTAGCCTTGATAGGAAGTACAGACGAGAGCCTAATAGCAGCCTACGCGTGTGGCGAGAGGGCGGCGTTTAGCGAGCTTGTCCAGCGGTATGGGGACAGCGTGCTGGGGTACTTGTATCACATGACCGGCAACCGAGACCAGGCCGAAGACCTTTTCCAGGAGACCTTCACGAAGGTCCACGAGAAGGGCCACACGTTTCGAGGCGAACACTTCAAGAGTTGGCTCTTTACTATCGCTACGCGCACGGCGATTGATGCCGCGCGTCGTCGCAAGCGGCCGCACACGATCTCATTGAACCAGGAGGCCGACTGCGAATCGCAGGAGGGTCCGACGCTTGCTGTGGTGATGGTCGCGGACGATGCGCCCGACCCTGCGGACGAGTTGGTCCGAGAAGAACAGAAGGCCCAGGTCAGGCAGGCCATTGAGGCCCTACCGGTCAGGCAGCGTGCGACCCTGGTCCTGGCCTACTATCAACAACTTAGCTACCGGGAGGTGGCCCGTGTGCTGGGCTGCTCGATCGGCACGGTCAAGACCCAGATGTCCAGGGCCCTCGGGACCTTGGCTCGCAAGCTACCGGACTCTGTCGGTGTGACAAAATGAACGAACACCTCACAGAACAGCAGCTCATTGACTACGCCTACAAACTGGCCTCCGATGCCGCGGCGCGGGACGCCCGCGCCCACCTCGATGGGTGTGACGAGTGTCGTCGCATGCTGGAAGGATTGCGAGGCAAGCTGGCATCGCTGGAACTGCTGCGCGACGAGATTCAGCCGTCCGACGTGTTGGTCTCGCGCGTGCTTGAGAACGCCGCGACGCCGCGACGTGTGGCGATATTCCCTTACCGCCACGTCTTCATGGTCAGCAGTACGGCTGCCGTCTTCATTGGCGGGATCGTCTGGCTGTTGTTTTATGACTTTGCTCCCGGGCGTAAGGCGGAGCAGCCTTCTGTCCGGGAGGTCGCGCAGCAAGAGACCCGGGCGCCGACGACACTCGACGCGCCCAGCGACGAGCGTGCACGGTACGCTGCGGCTAAGAAGCGGCTTGCCCCTGCGGCCGAGCCTCCGGCGACGGTGGCGCCGGCCCAGCCTTTGGCATTGGCTGCGGCCAGGCGGGCGCGCGACGAGATTACCGAGAAGCCACCGTTTGCACCGGCCAGTGCTATTGAGCTGGTGGTCTTGCCGCGACGCGAGGACGTGCAGTTGACCATCTACAACTCGGCCGATCTGACTCTCGTGCGCGAGCGGAGAAGCCTGAC
>CAYNQP010000340.1:0-4802 GCA_964399325.1 uncultured Pirellulales bacterium | reverse complement strand
GTAATGATGCCGGCCTCGATCATTTCCTTGATCTGGGGCTCGTCGAGACTACTGATCCAGCTTTCGGGATCGTTGATATCCTGCCGGATGCCGTGCGTGTCACTGACCATGACGAGCTTCTCGGCCACCACAGCCGCCGCCACCACGCCGGCAGCGCTGTCGGCATTGACGTTGAGCTTACCGCCGCCCTTATCCATGGCAACGGAGGCAATCACCGGAACCGTGCCGTCGGCGCAGAGGGTCTTGAGCAGCTTGCCGTTGACGTCGATGACCTTGCCGACCATCCCAAGGTCGAGCTTACGCCCTTCCGGTCCGGCCAGCCGTAGCGTCTCGGCCAGCAGCACGCAACTGCTGAGCGAGTGAAGCCCCATGACGTTGCAGCCCAGCTCTTCGAGCGTCTGGCAGATCGGCGCATTGACTTTGTACACCAGCGTATGCTCAGCGATATTCAGTGTCCGCTTGTCCGTGTAGCGGCGGCCCTGCACCCAGACCGGCTCCAGACCCGCCTCGTTCATAGCGCGGGTAATGGCCTTGCCGCCCCCGTGGACGATGATCGGGCGCATCCCCACGGTGGCCATGAAGGCCACGTCGGTCAGCAGGCTCCGCTGGGCCGTGAGGTCGTCGAGGATACTGCCGCCCAGTTTGACCACGACGATACGGTCGCGAAAGGCGCGGATATACTCCATCGCCTCCACCAGGGCACCGGCTTTTGCAATCGCTTCTTGCACGTCTAAGATTCCTTCACTGTGTACGAAAACAAACTGTTGAGTTTACGTCTCTCACCCAGGCAAGTCAACCCCCATTGCCCCCCGAAAATCCCCATTTTTCGGACCCACCCTTTCCGTCCCGACGCGTGTGGCTGCAACCTCAAGACATGACGCGCCCAGAGATCTTGCGTGTCACTTCTGGCGACAGAAGGATATCTGCGATGATGCAAGCCAAGCCACTTACGGCAAGATCAGCCCGGCTTTCTCTGCGATGGCCCGCGTCAACTTCTCAAAATCCTGGCGGGCATCCTGTACGGCGTACATGTGGGCCCCCAAGGCTCCATCGGCCGGCTTGAGGTGAAAAATAGGCTTGTGGGCCTCCTGTGCCATGGGCATAAGACTGTGATAGTGCTTCAGTGTGGCAAAGCAATGGCGGTCCTCGCTGATTGCCGGCACGTCAGAGCTTTCATTGTCGAGGACATACAACTGATAGGTCGCTGGAATTCGGGAGATCCATTTGTCGTACGATTTCACGGGTCGATCCCGCCGGACGGAATGCTGCATGACAATGTAGCCCACGGGCTGCATCTTGCCTTTGGGAAGGACCAATTCGGAATCGGGGTTTTTGGGCCTCCGTTCCGACCAGCCACGTCGCCATTCACGCAGGGCAGGACCCAGGTTGCGCAGGCCTTGGAGAGAGAAGAGGTCCGGGCCCAAAGGAATGACGACATAGTCGGAGGCAATCAGTGCGGCACGATTGATCGCTCCCAAATTGGGCCCGAGATCGATCAGAACGACATCGGCCCGATGGGTAGCGGCTCCCTTCTGAAGGACCCGCCAGAATGCGGAGACAACACGGAAAGCCCTTTCATCCGCATCCAGACATTTGGGCCATACCTGTGAAAGCTCATCCTCAAATTCAGAAAGGGCCATGTCTCCCGGGATCAAACCCAAAGATTCATTGATCGATTCCACCAAGGGCTCTTCGATATCACCGACACCGCGTTTGAGAGGTCGGACCGCACCGTAGATAGTAGCAGGATGCTTCTCTTCGGGCCACAACGCCTCCAGGCGATCGTCGTCGAGAAAGGCGGCGGAGAGATTCCCCTGAGGATCGAGATCAGCGGCCACCACGCGCATCCCCATATCCGCCATCATCCAGGCAACGTGATAGACAAGCGAGGTCTTGCCGACCCCTCCCTTGTTGTTGAAGAAGGCAATGGTCGTCGTTCTCATGCCCGTTTCCTTACCGTGACAAGGATGTGATTGTCCTGGACATCGAATGCCGGCTCCGGATTGCCACTGTCCTGAAGGGCTTTGCGTGCGATCTGAATCCCGACGCCAAAGCGCTGCACAAAGCCAAGGTTGCGCATCACCTCCGCAACGTTGGGATTGCGATAGTCGGTGATGCCCGGCATACCGAAGGAGCGAATCGTGACCTGTCCGAAGGGCCCGCCCGGGTTCTGGATCTCAATGCGATCCGTAAACCACGTAATGCGCACGGGAGCATTGGAGGTGGCGTAGTCGCGATGCATGATGGCATTACGAACAAGCTGCTGGAGCGCATCCAACGGATAATCCGGATGACGCCGCTCCCTCGATCCGGACCGAACATCCGTAGCGACATGGATATTGGCTTCAAGCACATCGTCGAGGCGACCCAATTGATCCGAGAGAGGACCGTGGATTTCCTTCTGGTCCGCGATGGGATCGACCAGGGCGGTCCCGTCAATCCGCAGAAACTGGACATAGGCCCCGGGCACATACGCGCAAGGGTCCTTACCCAAGGCCAACACACCCACAACCGTCGGGGCAGTCAGCTCGACAGCAGAAAGAAACCGCAGCGATGCCATCTGCTGCTGTATCGTCCGTTCATTGGCTCGAACGATGTCCGGTGCGACCGCCGCTGGCAGATAGGTCCTCTGGAACATGTCGAGATCAAGATCTTCAGTTGAAGCCGAAGGCACGGGCTGCAAGTCATAAGGAAGATCCCGCGCACGCCGCTTTTCATTCAACCGACGTTCCTCCTCGGCCGACGCCGTCGCCCGGCGTAGTCCCACGCGGATCCAGATCCGTCCGTTATAGCGAACCGGCGGAAAACTGGATGGCTCCACGACCACCGCCACGAGCTCACATCCAGCCAAGACCTTCTTCTGAACCGTCATGCTTGGAATCGGAAGGATATTGCCATCGGATCGCATGTTCGCGAGAGTCAGTAGAAGCGGGTCCGTGATGGACAGATTTGCACAATCACCGTTGTCTTTGACACCAACGAAGACCACCCCTGGCTCCCCGTGACCAAGCATGTCATTAGCGAAGGCGCAAATCGCCTGACGTATTTTGGTGGTGTCGGCAATCGATTCCTTCCGCTCAACACGATCGGATTCCAAATCGCAGAGCAGCACCTCCAGTTCTTCGTCTGTCATGGTTCCGACTCTCCTTAACTCACAACCTGCCGCCAGGCGCGACCTCACCGGTTCCTTCGGCGACCCCGGAAATCCTACCACAAAACGGCCACAGATCAAAGAGCACCCTCTACAATAAGTCTTGTCAGCCAAACGCGGGAGCGAAATCCCAGTTGCCCCAAGGCCGCCTGGCTCTGACGCAACTGGGGTTTCGGAAAAAGTCTGGCCGTTGAATTGAGTTTCTCGGGGCGGGGCAGTACCATGAGGTGCAGTATGGTCCTGAGTTGAACCCTGGAATCGAAATGATGCGGGATTTTTCTCACCATGGCATTCGTATCACTGCAAGACGTCAGTATCGCCTTTGGCGGGCCCCTGTTGCTGGATGGGGTCAATCTCCGAATTGACCGGCAGCAGCGGATCGGCCTGCTGGGGCGCAATGGGACCGGCAAATCAACCCTGATGAAGATCCTGGCCGGACAGGTCGCCCCGGACACGGGGACCGTCCAGAAGGAAGCGGGCTTGAAGGTCGCGTACTTCTCGCAGACGATCCCGCGCGACCTCGATGGCTCGGTCTTCGAGGTCATCGCCCAGGGTCTCGGCCAACGGGGCGAATCGCTGCTGCGCTATCACCGGGAAGAGGCGTGTCTGGCCCAACACCCCGATCCGGACCACAGCCGGCTCAACCAGTTGCACGAACAATTGGATGCTCATCGTGCCTGGTCGGTCCTGGAATAGATCGCCTCCATTACGTCGCGCATGTCACTGAACGCCGACTGGGACTGCCGTGTTCTCTCGGGCGGACAGAAAAGGCGCGTCCTGCTGGCGGCCGCCCTGGTCTCCGAGCCCGACCTGCTGCTACTGGACGAGCCGACCAACCATTTGGATATCGATTCGATCGCCTGGCTCGAGACATATCTGCTCGGGCTGGGCAAGACGCTGCTGTTTGTCACCCACGACCGCATGTTGTTGGGGAAGCTGGCCACGCGGATCGTCGAGATCGACCGGGGTCAATTGTTCGACTGGTCGTGTGACTACGACACGTTCCTGGAGAGAAAGCAGGCCGTGCTGGACGCCCAGGAGAAGGAGTGGAAAGGCTTCGACAAGAAGCTGGCTCAGGAGGAGATATGGATTCGCCAAGGCATCAAGGCCCGGCGCCGGCGCAACGAAGGACGCGTGCGGGTCCTGCTGAAGATGCGGGCCGAGCGCCGAGCCCGTCGTGAGAAGCTGGGCACCGCCACCCTGAAGCTGACCGAGGCCCAGGGATCGGGCACGCTCGTGCTGGAAGCCAAAGGCCTGATCTACAGCTATGGCGAAACGCCGCTGATCCGGGATTTCGACGCCCTGATTACGCGGGGTGACAAGATCGGCATCATCGGCCCCAACGGCTGTGGCAAGACCACGCTGGTCCGCCTGCTGCTGGGCGAGCTGGCCCCGCAGGCCGGCGCCGTCCGAAAGGGAACGCAGCTATCGATCACGTACTTCGACCAACTGCGGCGGCAGCTCGACGAGGACAAGACGGTCTGGGAAAACATACAGCCCAACGGGAACACCGTCACCATCGACGGCAAGAGCAAGCATATCATCGGCTATCTCCAGGACTTCCTCTTCACACCCGAACGCACCAAGACGCGCGTCCGCACCCTTTCCGGCGGGGAACGCAACCGACTGCTGCTGGCCCAGCTCTTTACCC
>CAYNQP010000339.1:0-4806 GCA_964399325.1 uncultured Pirellulales bacterium | reverse complement strand
GCAAATGGCGACACTGTCGCTTGACATAGCCGATAATTCCCGGTAGAATGAAGTTTTTGCAGAAATGACTCGGACGGAAGGAGTAGCGCATGCAAATGAGATTACGCTTCCTGGGCGCGGCCCAGAACGTGACCGGCTCGCGTCACATGCTCGAAGTCGATGGAACGCGGCTGCTGGTCGACTGCGGTCTCTATCAGGAACGGCAGTTCAAGGTCCGCAACTGGGAACCCTTTGACTTTCCCGCCAGCGATATCGACGCAGTGCTCCTGACTCACGCTCACCTGGATCATTGCGGCCTGTTGCCCAAGCTGGTGAAAGACGGTTTCAAGGGGCCGATCTATTGCACGAAGGCCACCGCGGAGATCGCCCGCATTATCTTGCTCGACGCGGGCAAGCTGCAGGAAGAAGATGCCGAGTACAAGCGCAGACGACACGAGCGCGAGGGACGCCAAGGGCCTCATCCTGTGGTGCCTCTTTATACCGCGGCCGATGCGGAGGCATGCCTTCCGCAGTTCAAGCCCGTCAAGTATCGCCAGACCGTCGAGATCGCGCGTGGCGTGAAGGCCACGTTCCGTGAGGCCGGACACGTGCTCGGATCGTCCATCATTCACGTCTGCGTCGACCACAACGGCGAGACCCGCAGCGTTCTCTTCTCGGGCGACCTCGGCCGGCCCGACAGCCCGATCGTGCGCGACCCGGCGGAGGTGGATAAGGCCGATTACGTGCTTGTCGAGTCTACCTATGGCGATCGCGTGCATGGAGAACGGAAGGACATCAAGGGCGCCATCGCCGACGTCATCAACACCACCAAGGCGGCCGGCGGCAACATCATCGTGCCGAGCTTCGCCCTGGAACGATCTCAGGAGATGTTGTACTACATCAACGAGCTGCTCGTGGAAGGCACTATCGACCCCCTGAAGGTCTTTCTCGATAGCCCCATGGCGGGCGCCATCACTAAGGTGTTCCGGCGTCACTCCGAACTGTTCGACGAGGAAATGCGCGACTTCATGCGGAACGGCCAGTCTCCGTTCGAATTTCCAGGTCTTAAAATAACCGCGACGGCGCAAGAGTCGAAAGCCATCAATCACATCCGCAGCACGGTCATGGTGATCGCCGGCTCCGGAATGTGCACCGGCGGACGGGTCAAACATCATCTGGTCAACAACATCAGCCGGCCCGAGAACACGATCATGTTCGTCGGCTACCAGGCCGTCGGCACGCTCGGCCGGCGCATCGTCCAAGGCGAAGAGGAAGTCAGGATACTCGGCGAAAATCGTCTCGTGAAAGCCAAGATCACTCAGATTCACGGCTTCTCGGCCCATGCCGACAGGGACGAACTCCTCGCCTGGCTTACCTCGCTCGAGAACCACCCGCGTAAGATCTTCGTCGTGCACGGCGAAACGGAAAGCGCCAAGGCCTTCGGCGCCTACGTCCACGAGAAGACCGGCTGGGAGGTCTCCGTTCCCGAATTCAAAGACGAAGTCATTCTTGATTGACCTGGCCGACGCGGGAAACGCTCATTACGGGCGCTCGCGGACACCCAGACCGGGGCGCTCGCTGAGGACGAGCTTGCCCTGCTCGACCGTGACACCTGCGAACGGATCGTTGGCGATGAGCAGATGCCCGTCCAAGTCGGCGTAATCGACCAGCGGGCTCAGGTGGGCGGCCGCGGAGATGGCAACTGAACTGGCGATCATACAGCCCAGCATGACCTTCATACCCAGGGCGCGCGCCACGTGAATCATCCGGATCGCCTCCTGGATGCCGCCCGCTTTCATGAGCTTGATGTTGATCCCGTCGTAGGCGCGCGCCAGCTTCGGGATGTCAGCGGCATGTTTGACCGCCTCATCGGCAATGATCGGGATGTCCACGCGCTCGCGCAGCCAGGCGGTCTCATCGAGCATGTCGGCCGGCAGAGGCTGCTCGATCAACTCGACACCGAGCCCTTGCAGCCAGTGGATCTTCTCGAGCGCCACGGTCTTGTCACGCCATCCTTCGTTGGCATCGACGCGCAGCGGCCGGTCGGTGACATCGCGCACCGCCGCCAGGATCTCGGCGTCGTTGTCGCGGCCCACCTTGATCTTGAGAATCGGGAAATCCGCGGCCTCGCGGACCTTCTGACGCACGACCTCGGGCGTATCGATGCCTATCGAAAATGTGGTGATGGGCGTCTTGGCCCTGTCCAACCCGAACAGGCGGTACAGCGGCACGCCGAGCTTGCGGCCGACCCAATCCAACACCGCCATGTCCAGGGCCGCACCGGCGCAGCTCTGCCCTTTCGTGATGCTTTCCCATTTCTCTCGCAGGTCCACGTAGTCGAACCAGTCGTTGGATGCGAAGAGGCTTCTGGCTCGCTCCAGAACCACCAGCGTCTGTGCGGCACTTTCGGCGTAGCGGACGTTGGGCGCCGCCTCGCCCCAGCCCTGCACTCCGTCGCGCTCGATGCAGACGAAAACGTTGTCCTTGAAGTCGCTCGAATTGCGAGAGATCGTCCAGGTGTGGCGCAGCGTCAGGCGCTGGGTGCTCAGGGTGAAGCGCGTGGCGGTTTTGGGTTCGCTCGCGCCGCGTGCCAACAGCGCCGGCCACGCCGCGCCGGCCGCCGCCATCTTCAGGAATTGCTTGCGTGAGATCATCATGGTTATGCCCCTCAAGTTTGCAGGCTACATAAACAGACCTGATTATGCAGCGCCGCCCCGAATCTGACAAGCTCCCTTCCTGGTTGGGCCCTGGCCGCCGGCGGGTGCGGTTCATGTTTGTAGGTAAGTCAGTTGGGATGGGTGGTGATGCAGGTTTTCGTGTCTCCGCTTGTCATTTCGACTAAGGGCGAAGCCCGCACGGAGAAATCTGGCCGCGAATAGTGAGTGCCTCATGCACGCAGGCAGATTTCTCCACTGCGGCCTGCCTGCGGCAGTCCTTCGGTCGAAATGACCGTGCGTGGCGCGGGTTCTCCCCCAATCTACCTACAAACGTGAACCCCACCCGCAGCCGGCCGTGAGGGCGCGTCCGGCACCGCGCGATCCTTGCCTCAGAGGAGATTATCGCTTATCCTCATGCCGTTCGCGGTTGTCCTCAAGTCAAAACGCGCAGTGGAGTACGTATGAATGCGTCCGACCCATCCGATGGCGGCACGGAGCCGCCGCAGAGGCGCCGCCGTCGGCCCCGATACGCAGGCACCCACCCGAAGAACTACGAGCAGAAGTATAAGGAGCACAACCTCGCGGCGTATCCCGAAATGGAGGCCCACCTGCGTGCCAAGGGCCACACACCGGCCGGTACCCACGTTCCCGTCCTGACGGAGGAGGTCCTGGCGTGCCTTCGGCCCCAGCCGGGCGAGATCGTGGCGGACTGCACCGTCGGCTATGGCGGCCATGCGCTCGAATTCATCCGGCGGATCGGCCCGGCCGGAAGACTGATTGCCTTCGATGTCGATCGTGCCGAGTTGGAGCGCACCCGTCGGCGGCTTAGCCCGGAAAACGTGCCCATGAGCTTCTATCGCAGCAACTTCGCCGGCATAGCCAACGTGTTGGGCAAGGAGGGACTCGACGGCTACGACATCATCTTCGCCGACCTCGGCCTATCGAGCATGCAGATAGACAATCCCGAGCGCGGGATGAGCTACAAGGGTGAGAGCCCGCTCGATCTGCGGATGGACGACCGGCTCCGGCGAACCGGCGCCGACATGCTCAACAGCCTCAGCGAAGAAGAATTGGCCCAAGCCCTCTGGGAACTGGCCGATGAGCCGGACCATCAGAAGATCGCCCGCCTGATCGTCACCCAGCGGGCCACAGCACCGATCGCACAGACCTCACAGCTCGTGGCGCTGATCTTCGCCGCCAAGGGCCTGACGCTCGAGAGCTGGCAACAACAGCGACGCCGCTCGGAGTCCCGGTCGCTGCACCCCGCCGCACGCACGTTCCAGGCCCTGCGCGTACTGGTCAACGACGAGTCCGGCTCCTTGAAGGAGCTTCTGCGCGTCGCTCCCTACTGCCTGCATCGGGGCGGCCGCATCGGCATCATCAGCTTCCACAGCGGCGAAGACCGCCTCGTCAAACAATCCTTCCGTGAAGGCCTTCGCACCGGTCTGTACCAGTCCGCCGCCGAAGACCCCGTCACCCCGCGCCGCGAAGAAACCGCCTCCAACCCCCGCAGCACCCCTGCCAAATTCCGCTGGGCCACCGTCCCGAGCTGATCGAGGATCGCTGCAAGCTCCACGCTTCGCATTCTCCCATTCGCCGGAGACCTCCGACGCACATGCTATTGCCGTGACGGCTAATACCACTGCGGCACAGTCAAGAAACTGTCTCAACCGTGGTGAACTCATGATTCGGGCCTCTCCAAGATAATGAGGGACAAGCCAAAACGCGGGAGGTCGAACTCCAGCGTGGCGTTATCTTCGCTCACCTTCACGAGCTTGGCCGGCTCCAGCATTTCCAGCTCCATGGCTGCCTTGAGCTGGGCGAGGCCCTCGGCGTCGGGATCCTGCGGCCGGCCCAGTTCGAGCCATTTCGTGTAGGCATTGCTGTGCGCGTCGTCCACGCGATAATGGGTCACCCGGGCCTTGTCCTTGAACTCCGGCGTCAGTTTGACGGTCAGGCGGATGGGCGCCGGCTTGGCCTCAACCAGGGCATCATGATAGTTCCAGAGGAGTATCTTCACCCGCGGGCCGTCGGCTACGGCCATGCCGTTGATGTCCGGCCGAGTCCGAACGCCGCGACTGACAATCTCGTCCAGTCCGAGTTCGCCGTCGCTGGCCAGCAGGATTTCGTCGCCCTGCAACTGCCCCAACAGCTTGAAGGCATTGAGCAC
>CAYNQP010000338.1:0-4811 GCA_964399325.1 uncultured Pirellulales bacterium | reverse complement strand
AGGAATCCCCTTGGGTGTGGCGTTACTTGCGTTATGGAGCGACGGCGACGTTTGCGTCGGAGAAGTCGAAGGGTAAACCGGCTCCGAAACGCTCCACATGCGCGGCGCGTGACCCTTGGTATGACCTGACGAGACTGGTGAAACCAGGTTTTGCTTTCTGGCCTAAGTCGCAACAGTACCGTCACATTGTCCCAGTGAACCCTGCTCGAATCATATGCAACTGCAATCTCTATGATGTAGCGTCGGATGATCTCACTCCCAGTGAGCAGACATCTCTGGTGGCTATTCTCAATTGCACTCTTGTGGGGCTGTTCAAGACATTCTACGGTCGCTTCGCCGGAACGGAAGGCAACCTCAAGACCGAAGTCGTTGATGTAAACCTCTTGGAGGTACCTGATCCTCGCGGCGTACCGCCGCAGATTGCCAAACGCTTGGCCGACGCCCTGCATCGCATGAGCGAACGCGATGTGGGTCGGTTGGTCGAAGAACAGTTGATGGACTGTCATACGCCTGAGCGGGCTCGCAAGCTGGCCGACGGGCCGCTCGTTCTCTCGAACGAACTGCAACAAGCCGACCGCCACGACCTGGATGACACTGTCTTTGAACTGCTGGGTCTTTCGGACCCGAATGAACGCGATGAACTGCTTGGTCGGCTTTACGAAGCGACCGCGCAGCATTTCCGCGATATCCGCGTGGTCGAGATCGAGAAGATGCAGCAACGGGCGAAATCGAACAACCAGCGCTTCAGCGTACATGATCTCGCGGCGGACATTTGGGACGCTGCCGAACTTGAGGATGCCACACCCCTGGCTGAATGGGTAGCCCAGCATCCCGACTCCAATTCCCTGGTAGACATCCCGGAGGAGCGTCCGGCGATGTTATCACCGTCTCCGATGTTTGACCCGAACGCGGTTTATTTTGGCAAGGGGGCCAGAAGCCATGTCGATTGCACGTCTCGCGGACAAGCTGAGCTGACGCTACGCCTAGCCGATCTTGGCGTAAGCGGGGATGTCAAGCTTCCTGCTGACCTGGGTCCATGCCTCATGCTGCTTGACCGCCTCAATACCCGCATCGACAAGGCCGTTGCCCGGTTCAGGGAATTGGCCGAGAGTCGCACTGGTGACGAGCGCGTCCGGCGGCAGCTTGTGGAACTGCTGCAACACTGGTTTGTATTGGGCCGCGAGAGCTGAACGCGACCGCCCCTGTAACTTCCATCCGAGTGGAACCCTGGGAATCAGAACCTGGCGCCACTGCTTGCCGACGTAACTGGGCTTCACGGAGAACAGGAAAGAAGCGGTTGCGTCCGGTAATCACGCATGTCTCAGCTTCATATTGCACATTCTTCGACATCGCCTAGCCTCAGCAGGCAGGTCGGCTGAGGACGTTTCGTGCCTGTGACAGGAGGGTCAAGATACGGGCAATTCCACCGACCGAGGGGGGTTTTCTGTGCTGTTAGGGCGGGTTGTTTCTGTATCGATTAGGTCTTTTATCGGCCCGTCCCATAAAAAGATAAAGTTTTTCGGATTTCATTGCCGAAGAATAAACATGGGCCGATTTCCGGGCCATCAATGCTAATAAGTGGGTTTTTGAAACGAAACACCGGCGTTCTCTCATGTGCTGAAGACGGCATAATTGAATCCATAAGCGGAGATGAAGAATGAGAACAATAGCGATTGTGAATCAAAAAGGCGGCTGTGGCAAGACCACCGTTTCCATCAATCTGGCCAGCGCTCTGGCGGAGTTGGATAAGAAGGTGCTGCTTGTGGACATGGATCCGCAGTCGCATTGTGCGGTAGGTCTGGCCGTGCCGGAAGAGCAGATCGAGCAGAGTATCTACGATGTGCTGATCAGCAAGAGCCGGGGCGAGCCGATGCGGCTGACGGAGATTCTCTGGCAGATCAACGACCACCTGGAGCTCGCGCCGGCGAGCATCGACCTGTCGGCGTTTGAGCAGCAGATGGCCGGTGTGGCCGAACGCGAGTGTTGCTTGAAGGACGTGCTCGAAGACGTGCAAGAGGAATACGAATATGTGGTGATCGACTGCCCGCCGGCGGTGAGTCTTTCAACGTTCAATGCGCTGCGCGCGGCGACGGACGTCGTGGTGCCGGTCGAGACGGGCTATTTCGCGCTGCACGGCCTGAGCAAGCAGCTTGAGACCTTGAGTATCCTCTGCGATCGCTGCCAGCAGAAAGTGTCGGTCCGGGTCCTGGCCAGCATGTACGACATTCGCACGAAGATGGCGCGTGAGATTCTGGCCGAGTTGCGATCGCATTTTTCCGACCGCATGTTCAAGACGGTGGTTAACTTCAACACGAAGATCAAGGAGGCGGCGAGTTTCGGCCAGCCCATCGGCGAGTACGATCCGGCCAGCAAAGGACAGCAGGATTTCCGCACGCTGGCCCAGGAGGTAATCGGCGTGGAGGAGCGGGCGCAGACCAAGAGCAAGCGTCTGGTGGATTCGCTGGCCGACCAGCTCGAATCCATCGGCGCTAGCGCGCACGAGCTGCTGCGGGCGACGAAAGCTGAGGTGCCCGCGCCGGCGGTTGATGAGATCGAACCGGACGTCTTGGAAGAGACGTCCACCCCGGCCGAAGAAAGTGCGCCGGCGGAGTTAGTGGGCGCCACCCTCGAGACCTTGGTGGAGGTCTCGGTGGAGGACTCAAAGGCGATCGATACCAAGCTGTCGGAGTACTACGGTGTCAGTCAGATACACGACGCCGTGGTCTTTGTGACCCTCTACCCCCGCGCCGCCGGTGTTCAGATCGCAGGGGACTTCAACAACTGGCAGCCGACGGCCAATCCCATGCAGCGGATCGGCGACAGCGGGGTCTGGCAGGCGAAGATAAAACTGCCTCATGGCACGTATCACTACCGACTGGTTGTGGACGGCCAATGGCAACAGGATCCCTACAACGAGCGGATGGATCTCAATCCCTTCGGCGAATACAACTCGGTCGTGGAGATATTGTGATCCGCGTCCGCGCGTAGCATCACGGGTCAGGCATATCAAGACTCACCGCGGGGCGGTTGCGTGTGACATCAAGGGACTACGCACACGCCACCGGTCGCTGTCGCGCGAAAAATAACAGCCAAAGACGGAATTTGTTCTTGACAAAACGTCCTATAAGCTTAAACTAACCGACGAATTGGTTAGTCTTTCAATATGGTGCTTATTACGGTGCGGGGTTTGACAGGGTACGAGGCATGGACGCTATGCGCGCACCGTTACAATGGACTGTTGTCCCCGCTCACCTCAATGCGGCTGGTCCGTCGAGCCCAACGGCGATGGATCAGAGCCATGCGGTCTACTGGGGCATCTATCCGCCGAGGATGTTATTGGCCTTGGTGTTACGCGAGCGAGCCAGCTTTTCAATCCCAACAGGGTTTTGCCGGAAGATGGTTTCGGAGCCTACCTACGTCACGTGAGCGAGCGGTCGTCTCGCGGCTAAGCGTGTACGGTAACAGAGGAGGGTAAAGCTCCACAATTAGATCAATACCTGTGTGTCTCTGTGAGCATGGCAGAGGACACAACACTCGTAGAGTCGCGGGGAGGGTGTTCCACAGGTATCAATACGGGAGCGGTGCGCTCTCTTGGAAGGAGGATGGTCTAATGCCACATAGCCGCAACGGCGGTGGATAGGGGTGGGGACACAACGCTCCAGGTGAGCACGGGGAGGGTGTTGCAGGTTCTTTCACCGGATAGGGAAATCGAGATTACGGTTAAGGAGAACGATGATGAAAAGACTGGTAGCAATGTTGGTTCCGATTGTGGCGACCTTCGCCGTGACCTACGGTCAGACGAATGTATCGAACACGCAAATCCAAAGCAATCCATCGCAATTTCAAACCACACAGGCCATTGGCGGCGGCAACGCTGACTCTAGCTCCACGTCCGGTGCGATTGCGGAAGGCGGCACCGCCGATAGCTTGTCCTATTCTGAAGGTGGGACCGGATATGGCTGGAGCGACTCGGTGTCTGCGGTTAGCATCGACACGACGTCCATTTCGAATTACAAGAGCCGCGTGCCCCCACTGAGCACCTATCCGCCGTATCTGCCGGTTTGGAATCACGGAGGATGGGGAACCATAAATGCGTATTTCGCGAACGGTCCGACCAACAGCGACCGAGTCTATGAGAGAACATTTGACACCGCTAATCCCGACGATGTGAGGGAGCTCAAGGGCATTGTGCGGTCGGTGCCGTACCCAGGCCCGCTGGAGATGGTGGGCGGTCTATTCAACGGCCTCTTCACGCTGCTCGGCGCCCCGGACCGATCGCATCATGGCAAGGGTATCGAGATCGCCAATTCCGTGATTCGCGACCGGCGGCCTGAAGGAAAGCCCCTGTTGGTCTTCATCGACAGCAACGTGGACGGGGCACTGCTTGAAGAGGCCGGGTATGCCTACATAGGCCGGATCAGTCTGGAGGGCAATCCGAAACGCAACTGGGACCAGGTTTACAATACCGCGGTAGCTGAGGCGCTGTCCTGGGATATTGATATTCTGCTCGTCTCCGGCGGCATGAAAGGGGTGACGGTCGGATCGACCACGAGCTTGCCGAGCGCGGCCGGCGGCTTCAGCCAGGTCAACTATTCCCTCTCCCTGCTCGGGGGCCGCTCGGAGGGCATTACCGAAGGCAAAGGCGAAGCCATGATAAGCGCATCGGCCTACAGGTACTGTCCCGAGATGCTGCAGAGAAGGAAGATCCCGGCGGTACTCTACGAGAGGATCCGTGTCAGGCCCAAGACCGCTGTGGCCGAGGGCGCCGGCGCCAAAGACGCCAGACAGGTCCCGGTGGCCACCCCCGCCAC
>CAYNQP010000337.1:1059-4835 GCA_964399325.1 uncultured Pirellulales bacterium | reverse complement strand
TTGTCCGCGGGTGTTGATTAAGGATAAGCAGAATCCAAAAGTAAATTCCATAACTTCGATCATTACCGGAGCCATAGGATTGGTGCTGGACGAAATAGAGGGCCCTATCGTAGAGGGGCAACATAAAGCGCTAGCGGTCGCATTAGGGAATGTCGAAAGGCTCGAAAGGACGGTCAATGCGCTATTGGATATATCCCGGCTCGAATCAGGAAAGATGGAGATAAAAAGTGCGACAGTGGACATAGGCGACCTCCTTAGAAGCACGGCTTCCGACTGCGAACCTCTCGTCCAGAAAAAGAGTATTGCCCTTGAGTGTGACATTCCGAAAGCAGGCATTGCCATTACTCTTGATCCGGAATTAACCAAGCAGGTTCTGGTTAATCTCATTTCCAACAGCATCAAATTCACGCCCTCAGGGGGGTGGATCAAGATCGCTTGTGTCGAACAAAATGGCGATGTTTGGGTTTCTGTCGAGGATTCAGGTATCGGCATCGCGCCAGAAGATCTTCACGCGCTATTTGATAAATTTGTACAATTTGCTCGACAATCAGGCCCAGGGTATCAAGGAACAGGGCTGGGACTGGCCATTTCTAAACGGATTATTGAGCAGCAGCAAGGAAGAATATGGGCCGAAAGCGAATTGGGAAAAGGGACGAAATTCACCTTCTCCCTGCCCAAGCACACAGACGAACCCTGTGCCTCAGAGAGGGACAGCCATCTCGAGGTGTTATTGAGTTGTGAAGTGCAGTAGCCAGCCAACATGAAAGGCAGGACCTCCTCCCTGCTACATATGATAGCAGCGGCCGGGGTTCAGAAGAAAGGAGGTTCTGCCACCCAAGCTGAAGCAGGCTTGGATCTCCCGCGGTGATGACAACGTGGTGACTGCCAACACCGGAATACTCCGGAGGGAAACATCAGCTTTGACCTGCCCCAGGAACTCCAGATCGTTCATCCCGGGCATGTTCAGATCCAAGAGGATGGCGCACGGCATGTTGCCGGGACAGTCGCGGAGGTACTCCAGTGCGTTCTCGCCGTCGGTCTTGTGGACCAGTTGATATTGGATGTCCAAGCGCTTCAGACATCGCCTCATGATCGCCGCATCGAGTTGATCGTCCTCAACAAGCAGCAAGGGCCTTGTCGTCTGCATTTCGGGCCTCCAACGCCGCTTTGGGCAACGTAAAGAAGAACGTGCTCCCTTTGCCGACCTCGGATTCGACCCAGATCTTGCCGCCGTACATCTCCACGGCCTTCTTGGTGATCGTCAGGCCGACGCCGGTGCTTTCCTGGCTGTCTCGGCGCGTAAGGGTCTGGAAGAGCTTGAGGATACGATCGAAGTACTTCTCCTCGATGCCGGGGCCGTTGTCCGAGACGCTGAATTTCCAGAAGCCACCTTCTTCCACGCAAGCGACGGTGATGTGGCCCTGCGGCTTATCCATGTACTTGATGGCATTGCTCAGGAGGTTCTGAAAGACCTGCGTAATCCTCGTCACATCCACCTGGACGGTCGGCCAGTCCGCCTCGAGGTGAATCGAAATATGCTCCGGAACGCCGAGGCTTTGGACGATCTCGGGCAGGAGCCGGCCCAGATCAATAGGCGCCGTGCCTTGTTCGGTGCGGCCAATCTCGGAGTACCGGAGGACACCGTCGATGAGGTTTTGCATGCGGTCGACGCGGCTACCCAACAACTGGAGATTCTCTCTTCCCTGCGGATCGAGCTTGTCCTGATAGTCGGTGGCGAGCCAGTCGGCGAGGGTCCGGATGGCCCTCAAAGGTGCCTTGAGGTCGTGCGAAATAACGTGGGCAAAATCCTTGAGATCCTGATTGGTTCCAGCCACTTGCTCAAGCAGTTCAGCCTGTCTCCGCTCTGCATGCTTGCGTTCCGTAATGTTCTTGGCGATGTGGACACAGCCCGTGACTTCACCATCGGACCCCAATATGGGAGAGACGCTGATCTCAAGGAAGATACCAAGATTCGGTTCGAAGATCTCCACTTGTGCAGGCTTCTGTGTCTCGAACACGGTCCCGCAGGGGCAGTCGGGCCAGGGATCATCTCGTCCGTGCACGATCTCATAGCACGGTCTGCCTGCGAGTTGTTCAGGACTCTTGCCGAAGGTCTCGGCGTAGGCTTTGTTGACTCGGACCAGCCCGTGATTCGCATCCTGGAGGGAGACAAGATCGGCGATGGAGTTGAACGTCGCGTCCCACTGCTCTGCAGCGACCTTGAGTTCCTGCTTGGCTCGCTTGCCCGCGGTGATGTCCCGCAGAAAAGCCGCCATCCGCCCGACATCGCCGGGCCGGTACTGGACGCTGACTTCGACATCAAATATGGTCCCATCCTTGCGGCGGTGCCGGGACTCGAAACGATCCTCACCCTGCGTCATGACCTGCTGGACGTGGGTGGCTGTGTCGTCGGCCGTTTCGATGGCTTCCAGGTCGGCAATGCGCATGGCCAACAGTTCCTGCCCATTGTAGCCGCTCATCCGGCAATAGGCCTCATTGACTTCCAACAGGCGCCCCTGCATGTCCACCATCCAGAAGCCGTCCATGGCCGTCTGGAGAATGGCCCGGCGCCGTTCCTCCCTCTCTCGCAGCGTCTCCTCCGTCCGTTTGCGCTCGGTGATGTCGCGGGACACGCCCAGGACCCCGACAATCGTACCGTTCGTGTCCCGCAGCGGGAGCTTGACGGTGTCGAAGACTCGGGTCTCGCCGGCGACGTTCGCGGGGTCAGACGCATTGTGCACCACGTGGCCGCTCAGAGCCTCACGGTCATCGTTTTCGAATCCTCGAATCCCCTGGCGCCTGTCGCCTCGGACCAGTACGGAATTCCAGCCATTCTCAAACTCCGTCTTACCGTAGAGTTCCTCGGGACGCTTCCCCACGGCTCCAGCGAAGGCCTCATTGCACAGGGTCGTTCGGAGCTGCAGGTCTTTGAGAAAAATGAAGTCGGGGGAAGTGTTGATGATGTTATGCAGGAGTCCTGCGGTGCTTGCCAGTTTCTCCTCGGCCTGAAGCAGAGAACGGTAATGCGCCTTTTGACTTCGCTGCCAGATCACACTCACGCTGACGACAGCCATCGCCACCGTCACCAGGATCAGTGCCAGGATGAGGCTGGCGCTAAATCGCTGGGCCGATAGGGCCTCTGCCAAATCCATCTTGGCCACCATGAACCAGGGCGAATCCGGGATGGCTTTCAGGATCGACAACACCGTGACTCCGCGATAGTCCTTCCCCTGCACGAGGCCTTCCTTACCCAGCACGGCTATGACTGCCGGCACATCCGTCCGACTCAAGGGGATGTGCAGCTTGAGCGCCGTGTCCTCCTGGTGGCGCAGGTCGTTCAGGAACAGCACGGTGTCGCCATCCCGCCGGACGAGCAAGGTTTCGGCAGTGCGGCTGGGGATGGGCCAAGACTGGATCAGGGGGTAGAGAAACTGCTGGGGGTCGATCTGAAGGACAACCGCGCCGGCCGGCTTGGGCGCTTCCCCGTTCTTGGCAAGCAGCGGGATGACGAGGTCGAGATGAGGAGCCTGGTCAACTCCCGCGGCGTTCGGGCCGCTGAGCACGGGCTTCCGCTCGCGAAAGGCGGTGGCCAGGACCTGTGCCACGTCTGGGTGGAGCGTGTGGGGATGGCCGGCGAGACTCAATCGCACCTGTCCGCTTGCGTCCGTTAGCAGGGCATCGCAATAATGGTAATGATCCCGCAGAGAGCGGAACCGGGTGAGCATGTCTTCGTTGTCTTCGGCCTGGGGGTCTGTCATGCATCTCTCCGCCCCTTC
>CAYNQP010000337.1:0-1049 GCA_964399325.1 uncultured Pirellulales bacterium | reverse complement strand
CTGATGGCGGCCGACCGCGACAACCCGAAAGTCAGCCACCTCTGCCAGCCGCTCAGCCCGCTAGGCGGCGATCTGGTCCGTCTTCAACTGCGCGATGGCCTGGAGATTTGCTTCAGCATCTTCCCGCAGGCGTTGTGTCTCTACGCAGTAGAACCGGACGCCCCCGGCCAACGTACCCAGGACTACCAGTACCGCGACCGCCACTGACCAACGTATGGATGATACTTGGTGTTTCATGGCTATTCCTGGCCCGCAAAGACATCAGTCTATATTCGCCCCATCAGGGACGAACGTCTATTTGTCGGTCATCTGCACCACTCACGTGAATCGAAAACACGCCGCATTGGAAGCGATCTGCTGCGAGGATCACCTGGCATTTCATTAGGGAGCCAGCGCCTACCTTTCCAGCGGCTGGACTGGAGTCGAGTATCGCTTGATGGCCCTCATGCTCTCTCGAAACTCCCCGTAGTCGGTACACTTGACGATGTACGCGGCGGCACCCAGCTCGACGCTCCTGGCCCTATCCTTCTGTTCCCCGGAGGTGGTGACCACTACGACGGTGATACCCTCCAGAGCCTCATCTGCCCTCAGGACTTCCAGGAATTCAAAGCCAGCCATCCTCGGCATGTTCAGGTCCAGAAGAATGACGCCGGGCATCTCGTTGCCTGTACTCCTCAGGTAGGCCAGCGCCTCTTCTCCATTCGCTACGCACGCCAGATCGTTCGTCACGTGGAGATCCTTAAGCGCGCGTTGAACGGCCATCATGTCCACGTCGTCGTCTTCCACCAGTAGTATCGGTTCTGAGTTCAGCATCATTAGAACTCCATTTGTCGGCCCGACGACCCCGCATGGTAGCTATCGGCCAGCAAGCCAAGTGCCGCTGCAGCCAGTGGAACTACTTCCTTGTTTCGTTCCGTGGCCCTGATCTCACTCATGTCGCGGTCTCCTCGCTACAGGGGTAAGTCTTCCTTCTGCGAGTCTCTCGGAAAGCCAATGTCTCCGGCAGTCCTATCGACCGAACAGCACAGAACTTGATTGGGATAATGCTG
>CAYNQP010000336.1:0-4841 GCA_964399325.1 uncultured Pirellulales bacterium | reverse complement strand
GCTCTGCCGAACCTCATCCACAGAAGCCTCCACGCCGGCCCGCCAAGCCATGTTGGCCTGGTGACACATGGCGGTGCTGAGATGGCCGATTTCGACGTCGGCGTTGAGGTCTTCACGGCGGCCGCTGCGCACGGCATCGACGAAATTCCCTGCGTGCGCCGATCCACCGTCTCCTTTATACTGGTAGATCCGCTTGCCATCTTTGTCGTAGGCGCCGCCGCCGCTGCGTGAAATGCGAATCGAGGCCTCCTCGCACTGGATGTGGTTGCCGCCGCGCCGGCCCAGATAGAGGGCGCCCTGCTTGCCGCCGCGGCGCTGGGGATCGGGCAGGTTGCGAATATCCACGACGACCGGCAGGCCATCGTGATCGAACAGGGCAAAATGCATGTTGGGCGTTTGGCCATTGTCATCCCAGGCGAAACGATTGCCCGCCGCGATCACCTTGGTGGGAATATCGTTCCAACCCAAAATGTGACGGAGATCGTCGATGTAGTGAATCCCCCAGTTGGCCATCTCGCCGTCGCCCCAGTTCCACTGCCAGTGCCAGTCGTAGTGGAACGACTTGCGCATCACGGGCGTCATGGGGGCCGGACCGGCCCAGAGATTGTAATCGACGGAGTCCGGAACCGGCTGGGGCTCGGTGACTTTGCCAATCGTCGCGCGCGAGTTCAGCCTGGAGCAGTGCACCCATTGGACCTTGCCCCATCGGCCGGCCTGGATGTCCTTGGCGGCCTCGATGACGGCGGGACACGAACGGTGCTGAGTCCCGGCCTCAACGATGCGGTTGTACTTGCGGGCCGCTTCCACCATCTTGCGACCTTCCCAGATGCAGTGGCTGACGGGCTTTTCCACGTAGACGTGCTTGCCCGCCTGGCAGGCCCATACCGCCATAAGGGAATGCCAGTGATTCGGAGGCGCGAGCACAACCGCGTCAATATCCTTGCGATCCAAGACCTTTCGCAGGTCGGTATAACCATCGACGGAGCGCTCGTATTGCTTCTTGAACTCCTCGACGTGCTGACCGACACGATGCTGATCCGGATCGCACAGGGCTACGATGTTGACGCCGGCCAGCTTCTGAAAATCGCCGACGTGCTGGCCGCCGCGCACGCCCATGCCGATGATGCCCAGACGGACTTCTTCGGCGCTGCTCTCGGCGGCTCGCCGGCACCCTTGAGAGGCCAAGCCAGCATACGCACCGGCGGTGGCAATGACACTGTTCTTCAGGAATCGACGGCGAGTGATCTGACCCATGATCTGGTCCTTTCTTCAAATACAGGGCATCATCCTCACGTCAGCACGGAAAGGATTTGGCCGGTTCACAGAGTCAACGATATAAAGTACTCATGGGCATCTTAACACACATATCACGGAAATTGTACCATTTTGTTCCCCGTTATGGCGTCGGACTCACAGCTTGCCCAGAACAGCCAGACTGGACGTGAATTCGTAGCGGCCGGGCCGGAGATTGAGGACGATATGGCCGTCTCGGGGCGGTCTGGATGTCCTGACCGGGGAGAGCGGCCGACCGCCTACGGTGGCGGATTTCTCATCTACCGCAGGCAGATACAGTGTCGCGGTGGTATTCGGCGGAACGGTAACGTTCATGTGCAGAATCCTGTTGGCATCGATCTTCCAGTCGCTGACGATACGGCCATAAATCGAGTCGTGATGGGCCCTGACCCAGGTCAGCGAAGGATCGTCAACAAGGCCCGGCTTGATGACGAAGTGCTTGAAGCCGGGCGTCTGCGGGTCCGCCTTGATGCCGGCCAGGCCCTCGATGAACCACGTCCCGATGTACAGGTAGGAGCTGTGGCACAGGGAGTTGTCCATGTTCCACGACTCCCAGATGGTGGTGGCGCCGTTTCGCAGCATCGCCCCCCAGCCGGGATAGGTGTCCTTATTCGCCATGACAAAGAGCAGGTCCTGGCGGTCGGCCCCCAGCAGCGTCTTGTACAGGAACGCCCCGGCCGTGATGCCGGCGTGGATGTGGCCCTTGCGATGGACGAGAATCTCCTCTTCAAGTCGGCGCCAGACGGCGGGCCGCAGCTCTTCCGGCGGCAGACCGACCAGCAGCGCGATCGCCAGGTAGCCCTGGAAGCCGTTGACATAGCTGTCTTCAGCGAGGACAAAGAACTTCGCGTGTACGGCCCGGCGCACCTGCTCGGCTCGCGTGCGGTAGCGGGCCGCGAGGTCCTGGCGGTCCAGCACGTCAGCAATCCGCGCGGCCGTTTGTAGGTTGTAGATCCAGTAGCAATTGTTGAAGAAGAGCGTTTCGGGCGTATCACCGTTGACGCCCTCGGCACCGGGCCAAAGCCAGTCGCCCAGGAAATCCCATTCTCCGCCCCACCGGACCAGCATGTTGTCCTTCGCCTTGGTCTCCAGGAAGGCCAGCCAACGTTCGATGGTCGGCAGGTTCTGTTCGAGAATGCGCGTGTCACCGTAGCGCTCGTAGAGCTCCCAGGGCAGCGTGACACAGTAACCGCTCCAGCCAGGCCCGCCGCCACCCCAGTAGGTCGGGGCGGTATAAGGCAGATTGCCGCTTTCGACCGTGTCTTTCGTCGCCGCTTTGTCGCCGGCGGTTCCCCAGGCGCTGTCCCCGCCCTGGACGTCGCGCCAGTCCTGGCTCCACTTCGTGTAGAACGCCCCGAGACCGTAGTTGTTCAGGCCGCACTCGGTGGTGGCGTGGGCGTCGCCTCCGTAGCCCATGCGTTCGCGGTGGGCGCAGTCCACCACGTATCCGCCCAGGCTCAGGTCCTCGAACGTCCAGAGCGTCGTGTCGTAGATCTCATTGAGTAGCTCATTCGAGCACTCGAAGTCGGCCGCCCGGGCGTAGTCCGTACGCACCAACCACGCGCGGACGTCCTCGATCTTCGGCTTGTACGAGAGTCCTTCGACCGTGATCCAACGCCCGGTGAAATAGTTGAACCGATTGCGGAAAGTCCCTTTGCCGCCAGGGCCCAGGACGAACCTGCTGTAGAGCCGATGAGTCATGTCCGCCGTGGAGCGTTCAGAGAATTCCATCTCCACGACGTCGCCCTGCTTGCCACGCAGATCCATCTCCAGCCAACCGGTCACGTTCACTCCCAAGTCAATGCGATAGACATTGGGCCTAACCTCTTCGACCGCTACGGGATGGATTTCCTTGATTCGCCGGTTCGGCTCGATCATCTCGGCCGACAGTTCGAGGCTCGGCGTATACACCGTGGCACGCTGCCAGGTTGTATCATCGAGATCAGCATCGCACCAGCCGGGAATCTCTTTGTTAGCGTCGTAGAGCTCCCCGCCGAAGTGCATGAAATCCCAGACGCCCAGCAACGTGTTGGGACTGGCATGGGTCCGCCACGTTTCGTCCGTGACAATCTGTACGGTCTGCCCGCCCGGCAGCTCGATGTCGGCCTGGGCCAGGACCATCGGCGTCTGAGGCTTGTCCGGCGTCTTATACTGCGGAAAGATCGACCACGACACACCCAGCCACAGTCCGATGGCATTCTTGCCCTTCTTGAGATGGTCGGCGATCTCGTAGGTCACGTAGCGCGCCCGCTTTCGATAGTTCACGACACTGGGCGATAGCACCGCGTCACCCACTTTCGTTCCATTGACGTACAGTTCATGATAGCCAACCGAAGCCATGCAGATCGTCGCACGCTGCGGCTTGTCACTCAGTGTAAACGTCCTGCGCAGCCAGGGATCGGGCACATCATTGTCCGGCGGCGGCCACCCTTCCTTGCGAGCAAACACCTTATCCGTTCCGATCCACTGGGCCGACCAGTCGGTTTTGTTCAGCAGCCCCATCGTCCAGCGGGCCGGTTCGCTCCACACCGAGACGACACCGCTCTCATCCTTGACGCGCACCTTCCAGAAACACGGCGTGCGAGACGACAAGCCCGCGCCATCATAGATCACATGCGCCGACTGATCAGAAGCGACCATGCCCGAGTCCCAAAGATCGCCCTTGTTCTGGTCCAGCAGCGCGTCGGCGCCAGCGACCAGGATCTGATAGCCCGTTTGCCGCTGCCCGCGTGCGCTCGCGTCCGTCGCCGCCAACTGCCAGCTCAAACGAGGCCCGGGTACGTCAATGCCACAAGGGTCCTTCAGATACTCACAACGCAACTCACCGACGCGTACGGACGAAACGCCGCCAGCCCCCAGCGCGGCGCTGAGCCACAAGCAGGCAGCCAGTGAGAGAATCACGGTCGTTTGCCTCGGTGATGTGAAAGACGTCTGCATGTCGGCCTCCGGGACAACTGGTCAAGGCAGAACCGCGTAACCCAACGCGCGAGGATCAGGAGAGGTTGTCGAGATCGGCGTTCGTATCCGCGTCGTCGCGCACGGCCGGCAGCCCCGGCTTCGGCGTGGCGATGGCGGCGATCAGGCCGATCGCCACCCATACCCCGCTGGCAATCACCAGCAACGCCGCCATGACGATGACTATCACGATGGCAACGGCCATAGCCTATGCCCCTTTCTCTCGACCGAGCACGTGCCCTACAAGATACGCCAGCAAAGCGGCGGCAAGAGCCGGCACGATGATAACGGAGAACCTGCGTTCCTCCGGATACACGAACAGCAATACAATGGCGATTATGGAGACCGCCGTCCCCGTAGCCATCGACAGCATCGCGGCCAGCGGTCGGGGGGCTTTCACCCACAACCCCAGGATCAGGGCCGGCAAAATCGCAGAAGCCCAAATCGTATAGCAGATCAGCAATCCGTCAATGATGCTGGGAACCACCGGCGTACTGACGGCAGCCACCGTCGCGATAGCCACTGTGGCGTAGCGACCGATCTTCAGGGCGGATTCGTCGCTAAGATTCGCGACGGGCTTGGCGATGTCCTGC
>CAYNQP010000335.1:635-4849 GCA_964399325.1 uncultured Pirellulales bacterium | reverse complement strand
CGATCTTGCTGTCGGCCAGCGTGCTGACATCCAATTTAACCAGGAGATCGCCCTTCTTGACGCGCGTCCCTTCAGGAACGATCTTGACGATCGAGGTTCGGCCCTCGACCTGGTTGTAGATGACTTCCTGCTCCCGCGCCTTGATCGTGCCCGATTCCAGCACGCTGATGGTCAGCGGGCCCCGCTTGGCGATGAAGGTGGGCATATCGCTGAGAGGCGATTGACCGCCGCGGACAACCTTGAGCCAGACCACCGCCAGGCCGATCGCGGCGATAATCACAAGGACGCCGATGATCTTGAGAGATTTGCCTGCCGACCCATTAGGCTTATTACTGTTCGTCGCTGTCATTTTCGACTCCCTCTGGGGAAGACTCTTGCCACAACCCCTTTTCGTTCACGTTGAGCAGACCCAGATCGCGTTGCAGTTCCAACTCTGCGATACGATAGTTCACGACCGCGGCCGTCAACTGGTTCTGCGCGGCCAGGAAGGCGTCCTGGGCCTCCAGCAGATCGCGAATCTGCGACCGGCCGGCCTCCACCAGCAGCGTGGCACCTCGAACGCTCTTCTCGGCCACGACCACCGACTGGGCCTGAATCTTGACACTCACGCGCGATTCCAACAGTGTCCGCAACTGGTTGCGGATAGACAGCTTGATTTGGTCTTCAAGCGACTGGACCGCCCTCGTGGCCTGCTCCAGGCTAATCAGGCTGTTGCGGTAATCGTTCCGCTCCCGGGTTCTCTCGATGGGCAAATCCAGCGAAAGCAGGGCCGCGTACTGTCCGCCGCGGAAGCCCAGGCTGCCGTCGTCATCGTTGTCGGCGAAGGTCGCCCTGCCACCGATGTCCAGGCCGGTTCTCAGGGCATCCGCCCTGACGACCACCGTTCTCTGTGCGTCGTAGACCTCACCGTTGGCCACCTGCAGATCCCGTCGGTTCTCAAGGGCCAGCTTGATGGCGACCGCCTCGTCAATTTCGAACGGCCCGGCGCCGTCGCGTCCGGCCGACTCCAACTCCACGGGAGCATCTGCCGGAGGAGCTTTCTCGGCCGCCACCGCCTGCGATGCCACGCGCATCTCTTCGACAGTCTCATCAGAGCGCTTGCGTAGCTGCGCCAGGTCATTCGGGTCCAGCTCGATCAAGGCATCCGGGGGCAGCCCGAGCGAGACTTTGAACGAATCCAGACGGCCTTTGAGCTGCTCCTGGGCGGATATCCAGTTGTTCCGAGCGTTCAGTTCTCGCTGGACCGCCTGATCCACCTCGACCTCGGTTATGCGACCCGCGTCGGCCCGTCGGCGCGTCCAGCGGGCGGACGTGATCGCGCTGCGATAGTTGTCTCGCGCATTACCCACGGAATCCATCTGGCGCAGCACCCCGAAGTAATCCCGGGCGACAGTGACGGCAAACGTCCGCTTGTAGCGGTCGAAGCTCCACATCTGGTAGACCACCTCCCGCTCGGCCTGGGTCAGAGGTTCGGTGATGATGTGTCGGCCGGCGCCCCGGAGCAGAGGAAGCGATACGCTCGTATCGGCGCTCAGTCCCAACGAGGACGTCCTGCCTTGAGTCAGCAAATTGAACAGGTCGAGAGCCACCGTTGCACTCAGGTCAATCCCGTTCTTGAGGGATTGGGTAACCCCTGCCGATCCACCGGAACCAACGCTGGTGACGACGTGGGCTCCCGTGGTATCCGAGTCGAGCTGGCTATCCGCCTGAGCCGTAAAGATGGTTCGGAACTCATTTCGCGCCAAGTCAAGACTCAGCGCGGCCTGGAAGACTCTCTCCTTCTGCGACTGGTAATCCGGACTGTTGTGCGCCCCGATCTGGAGAGCGTCAATCAGGGCAAGTCTCAGGAGCTGATTCGGCTCGACCGGCACGTTCGCATCCAAAGATGAAGACGCCGGCGGATACTCGTCTTTCGGCCAGTGTTTGATCGGCGTCAATGCATCTGTCCCCAGCGACGCTTCGCTGGAACAGAGCAGGCCCTGCTCCTCCAGGAGCCGGCGCCGCAGAATGTCGCTGGGACGCTCAATGGTGAAGGGCTCGGTTCTGCCAAGCGCTTCTTCCTGCTTCTTGCTGATGATGTCGGCGGCCACCTCGTCGGCCTTCTCGCGGTGCTGCCGTGCAGACCGGCAACCCCCGAGACCGACCCCCAGGCAGACAACGGAGAGAACCCACCACGAACGGCAACCGGAGCGAATACAATGCATGTCTGATCTCTTCAGGTAGTTCAGCTTCATACGCACGCCTAAAAGTTCATAATGTCTCTATTGCCGCGTCCCGCGTCAATAGCAAAGTCTGTCATAATACACCACACATCAGATGATATAGACACTCGACAGGTTCGCATCATTCACAAGGAATCTGCATTTCGCACGTCTTTGTCCAAGAACGTTCCTCTGCACCGTTCCAGCGCCGGGATACAACTATCTGCTCGGTAGCCCCTGGAACGCCACGATTGCAGCAAATGCGCACCGACAGGGCCAAGAGCACTTGAGACGATCGGGATTGCGTCGAGCCGCGACGGCGGTTACCCTGGCCCGGGCACAATGGCTTTCTCACGTGGAATGAAGGGTTGGGACTGTCTCTGGTTGCCTCCAATCATGACCAGTGGGTTCTCAAAAGAGGGCTCTTCGAGTGTTCTGAGGATGATCTCGCCCTGTTTGCCCGGGCTGTCGGTCTCGATGTGTGCGATCGTCTCGGGCGGCATCAAGGCGACCGGGTCGGCGTTGCCCAGCCTTTCGAGCAGAGGCTTGACCTTTTCAATTAGATCGATCTGATCGCCATAGTTGGCGAGGAGGCTGGCGAACGCGGTTTTGGCCGCCAACTCGTTTTCCTTCAGATAGCGCATGCCTTGACGGCACAGAGCCTGTGCGACGATGTTCTTCGGCGCGGTCTGGTCGTCGATGACCTGCTGATAGATCTTGATCGCCGCGTCGAGATCGCCTTCGGCCTCTTCGGCGTGCAGACCTTCACGTAGCGAAACCGACGCCGCCCTGACGGGCAAGGTCGTCACCAGCAAGACCGGCAGTAGCATCACAGTGACGCCTGACGGCACTGTCCTTCTCATGGCCGAGCTCCTTTCAAGGGCACACTGTCAGAGACGGTGCATTCGGTACACTCTCAGTGTGCCGAAAACATGTTACCGATTTGTTACAGGCATGTCCTTTTTTCATGATTTTGCGGGCGCAAGACGGGATGAACTACACGTGGATTCTCGGCAGCGTGACGTTCGCGGCCACGGTGATGATCGGGGCACTGGCAGGCCAGTTGCTGCCGTCGGACATGGGCAAGGCCAGAAAAGTACTCTTCCTCCTGGCTTCCGACTTCATCTGCCTCTGCCTCGGCTGGGCCTGGGGACTCATCTTTCCTATCATCAAGTACATCTGGACCAGCTCGATGGTGCTCTACGCCGGCAGATGGAGCCTCCTGCTGCTGGCCGCGTTCTATCTTGTCGTCGACGTGCTGCGACTGCGGCCGCTCGCCTTTCCCTGCGAGGTTATCGGAACCAACGCCATCGCCGCATACATGGCCGTGCAGTTGTACAACTCCAAATACTTCAGCGATAAGTTCGTCCAAGGTCTGGCGCCCTACACCGGCGACTGGCAAGACTTCATCCGCGCCGCCGCCGGCGTGGCCGTGTTATGGCTGATCCTCCTTTGCCTCCATCGCAAGAGGATCTTCATCAAGATTTGAACCGGTCGTCGCCGCGAAGCCGCCGCTCCGCGCTATGGACCTTCCTCAGACGTATAGCCCAGCCGGCCCCATATGGCCCTTTGCGTCCTCTGGAGATCGCGTAAGCCCTCCGCGGTCTTCGGTGCGAGGTCTGCGGATCTCGGAAACTGTTCGCGGGACAGGCCATTGGAGAGAACCACCACCTGACGCGGCAACCGTACGGTCTCGCGGCTCCATCTCCAGTACTCTGCATGTCCGTCGGCAAACGAGAGCGTCGCACCGCCGGCATGGCGCGTCAGGGGCGGGCTGCTCCCATGCCATTCGGGATTGACGTAGGAGACTATGAAACAATCTCCTGTTTGGCCGACATCGATAAAGACCGCGCGCTCGGATGCGCTCGGGCTGGTGATATCCGTCAGTCGCATCAGACGCAGCACGGTCCTGCCCACGCGATTGCTGTGTCCCCCGCGCCGCATCTGGATCCGATACGACCGGACGTCCATGGGGAAGCCGCGGAGATCGGTGCCGTTTGCCCCACAGACAAT
>CAYNQP010000335.1:0-625 GCA_964399325.1 uncultured Pirellulales bacterium | reverse complement strand
GACATGGCCGCGACGCCCGCGGGGGCAGCGGTAGATATCAATGTCTCGCAAATACGGCCACAGCAAGCCTTTGCGAGGGTCCTCCCACAGGGCAGATCGGCTTTCGGGATACTCGAAGGCTGCGCCCATCCAACCGTTGTCGTCAGAGTTAAGACTCTGGTAGCCCTCGACGAGCTTGCTGTCGTTGTCGTCGGCGTACAGGATCCACGCCAGGGTGAGCTGGCGGAGATTGCTCAGGCAGACGGCCCGCTGGCCCATTTCCCGCGCTCGGTTGGTCACCGGAATAAGGATCGCCAGCAGCAGCACAATGATCGCGATCACCACCAGCAGCTCGATCAGCGTGAAGCCGCGGGAATTGACTGCTGATGACTGATTATTGATGAGTGAGGTAGACGGCTTCCGCACCGCATTTGACATCTGCTTACGATTCGCCATTGGCTCTCCCATACGTCCCATCGCTTACGCTCGCGTCTCTGCAATAATAGACTACGTCACTCCACTGTATATCAGCCGCTTCTTAACGTCCCCACCAGCAGCGTCCTCCCGACACCGTCTGGTGGGTCGATTACGGGTCCGCCTCGGCCGGAGAAGCCAACCGACCCCATGTCGCCTTCTGCAGTCGCTG
>CAYNQP010000334.1:0-4877 GCA_964399325.1 uncultured Pirellulales bacterium | reverse complement strand
CCCACCGACGCGGCCGAGTGGAAACGCATCATTCGCATCGCCAAGGCCCACGGGCTGAACCATTTTCGTTTTCATTCCTGGTGCCCGCCCGAGGCGGCCTTCGTCGCGGCCGATGAGGAGGGTTTCTATCTGCAGGTGGAAGGCTCGTGCTGGGCCGGTTTCGGGGACGGTACGGCCCTCGACAAGTGGATCTACGACGAGATCGACCGCATGATCCGAGCGTATGGTAACCACCCCTCGTGGTTCTTCTTCTCGCCGAGCAACGAGCCGAGCGGCCGAAACCGCGATCAGTTTCTCGGCGCCTATCTGACGGCGCTGAAGGCCAAAGACTCGCGGCGCTTCTATGTGGCCGGGGCGGGCTGGCCCCAGATCGAGGAGAACCAGTATTCCATCGAGCAGGCCGTGCGCTTGCAGCGCTGGCCCACGCTGAAGTTCGACCAGCCGGCCCAGACGTTCGATGACTACCGCTCCCACGTCGAGTCCCGGCCCGTGCCCGTGGTCGGCCACGAGATCGGCCAGTGGTGCGCCTACCCCGACGTGGACGAGGTCAACCAGTACACCGGCGTGCTCAAGGCCAGGAACATGGACATCTTTCGTGACAAGCTGCGGAAAGCCGGCATGGACGCGCAGGCCGGCGAGTTCCTCATGGCCTCCGGGAAGTTCCAGACCCTGCTGTACAAACAGGAAATCGAGGCGGCCTTGCGCAGTCCCGGCTTCGGTGGTTTTGCTCTCTTGGACCTGCATGATTTTCCGGGGCAGGGCACCGCACCAGTGGGCGCGCTCAATGCCCTGTGGCAATCCAAGGGCTATGTCACGGCCGAACAGTATCGCCGCTTCTGCAATGATGTGGTGCCTCTGGCCCGGATGAAGAAACGCATCTTCACCAGTGACGAAACGCTGGATGTTATCGTGGACGTGGCCAACTACGGTCCCCGTGATCTCAGTGACAATACGGTCCAGTGGATTCTGCGCAGGGCGTCAGGGCGGTCCGCCGCGACCGGCCGGTTGGAAGTCGAGACCATCGCTACGGGCGGGCTGACGCGCATCGGTGAGATTCATGTCCCTCTGGGCACGTTCACCAAGGCCGCCAGGCTCAACCTCGAGCTGCGCTTGCAGGGGACCGACTGTGCCAACGACTGGAACGTCTGGGTGTATCCGGCTCAACTGCCCGCCGCAACGTCCGTCGCTGTGTTGCAGACCGACGATCCGGCGCAGGCGCTAAAGAAACTGGAGCAGGGCGGCAGCGTTCTGCTGAGCGTCAACGCGCGTCAGGTTCGGGGCAACACCGTGGCATCGTTTCAACCGATCTTCTGGAACCGCATCACCTTCCCCAAGAACAGAATCCACACGCTGGGCATCCTGTGCGACCCGGACCATCCGGTGTTCGCGGATTTCCCCACGGACTTCCACAGCAACTGGCAGTGGCAGGACCTGCTGGACGGGGCCAGGCCGTTGATTCTGGATGGGCTGCCGGCCGAGCTGACGCCCGTGGTGCAGACGATCGACGACTGGAATGACTGCCGCAGGTTGGGCGTACTCTTGGAGGCCAAGGTCGGAGCGGGTCGTTTGGTGATGACGAGCATGGACCTCCGGACCAACCTGAATCAGCGTCCGGTCGCCCGGCAATTGCGTCACAGCTTGCTAACGTATATGTCGTCGGCGTCTTTCGACCCGGCCGTGACCCTCTCGGCGGATCAGTTGCGCCGTCTGATCGTCGAGTGACTCGGGCAGGGGACAGGCGGCACGAATCCATCGCAGTGACATGAATATGAGGAATACGATGACAAACGAAAGTCGAAGGCGGGACTCTCGCCCCAGTGAAACCATTGGCCGCCGGTGGGTGATCAATCGCAGGCTGTTCCTGAAATCAGCGGTGGCCGCCGCGGCAGGGCCGGCCCTCCTGTCCCTTTCCTGTGCCGGCAGCCAGCGCGGGGCCGCCGCATCGCGGCCCGTACGCTTCGGCATCGTCACCGATTGTCACTACGCCGACGCCGATACGAGAGAGAGGCGCTTCTACCGCGAGTCCCTGGACAAGCTGGCTGAATGCGTGGCGCAAATGAACGCCGAGAAGGTTGATTTCCTCATCGAGCTGGGTGACTTCAAGGACCAGAACGAGCCGGCGGTCGAAGAGGAAACGCTCGCGCATCTCGAAAGAATCGAAGCTGTATTTCAGCAGTTCGAGGGGCCGACCTACCATGTTCTTGGCAACCACGATATGGACAGCATCTCCAAGCCGCAGTTCCTGGCGCGGGTTGAGAATACCGGCATCGATGCTGACCGTCGCTACTATTCATTTGACGTGAAAGGTCTGCATTGTATCGTGCTCGACGCCAACCACAAGACCGACGGCACGGACTACGATCGAGGCAATTTCACCTCGCCCGATGCGAACATTCCCGCGCACGAGTTGAACTGGCTGCGGGCCGATCTGGCGGCCACGCGCCGCCCGGTGGTGGTGTTCGTGCACCAGCCGCTCGACGCCCCCGACCGAAGGTATGTCAACAACGCGGCCGAAGTCCGTGACATCCTACAGGGCTCCGGCAAGGTGCTCGCGGCTTTCCAGGGACATCAGCACAAGGGCGGATACCGTGACGTCGCCGGCATTCACTATTGCACGTTGCAGGCGATGGTGGAAGGCCAGGGTCTGGAGAATAACGCCTATGCCGTCGTCGAAGTGCGGCCCGACCGGAGTATCGTTGTCACCGGCTATCGCAAAGCCGTCAGTCGAGAGTTGGCCCGCGGGTCGGAGGCACCGGCGCATTCCTCGTGAGCCGACGTCTGCCCCGAGAACATCGTTGTCCTGTTCGACGTCGTGTATGAATACGGGTTCTACGATGGCATTCGGAATTGGCCTTCGCAGCGGACTGTCTATACCACGTAGGTGGACGCAGCGGTTTCGCCGCCGCGGCCGGTCCAGTTCGTGTGGAAGACCTGGCCTCGGGGTTTGTCCACGCGCTCGTACGTGTGGGCGCCAAAGTAGTCGCGCTGGGCCTGCAGCAGGTTTGCCGGCAGCCGGGCGTGACGGTAGCCGTCGAAGTAGGTCAGGGCTGTGCTGATCGCCGGGATGGGAATGCCCAACTCGACCGCGGCCATCGCGACGCGCCGCCACGAGGCCTGGGCCGTCTGCACGGCTTCTTCGAAGAACGGATCGAGCAGCAGATTCGTCAGATCGGGATTGTTGTCGAAGGCCTCTTTGATCTTGCCGAGGAAGGCCGAGCGGATGATGCAGCCGCCGCGCCACATCAGGGCGATGCCGCCGTAGTTGAGGTTCCACTGGTGCTCGGCCGCCGCGGCTCGCATCAACTGATAGCCTTGGGCATAGCTGACGATCTTGGCGGCGTAAAGCGCGTGACGCAGATCAGTGAGGAACGCCTTCTTGTCGCCCTGGAATTTCGTCTGGGGGCCGGAGAGGATCTTTGAGGCCGCGACGCGCTCTTCCTTCAGCGCCGACAGGCACCGAGCGAACACCGCCTCGGCAATCAGCGTCAGCGGCTGGCCCAGGTCTAACGCCTCGATGGCGGTCCACTTGCCCGTGCCTTTCTGGCCCGCGGTGTCGAGGATCAGGTCGATGACCTCGTTGCCGTCCTCGTCCTGGTAGCCCAGGATGTCGCGCGTGATCTCGATCAGGTAGGAATCCAGCTCGCCTTTGTTCCAATCGGCAAGCGCTGTGTGCATTTCCTGGTTGGTCATGCCGAGGCCTTCCTTCATCATCTGGTAGGTCTCGCAGATCATCTGCATGTCACCGTATTCGATGCCGTTGTGGACCATCTTGACGAAGTGACCGGCGCCGTTCTCGCCGACCCAGTCGCAGCAGGGCTCGCCGTCGTCGGTCTGGGCGCAGATCGACTGGAAGATGCTCTTGACGTGGGGCCAGGCCTGGGGCGAGCCGCCGGGCATCATGGACGGACCCAGCAGCGCGCCTTCCTCGCCGCCGGAGACGCCGGTGCCGATGTAGAGCATGCCCTTGCCTTCGACGTACGCGCTCCGGCGGATGGTGTCGGGGAAGTGGCTGTTGCCCCCGTCGATGATGATGTCGCCTTTGGCCAGGTGAGGCAGGACCGCGTCGATGAATTGGTCGACCGGCGCTCCGGCCTTGACCATGAGCATGACCTTGCGGGGCGTCTTGAGGTTGGCTGTCAGTTCTTCGATCGAGTGACAGCCGATGATCTTCTTGCCCTGGGCCCGACCGTTGATGAAGTCGTCCACCTTCGAGACGGTTCGGTTGAAGCAGGCTACCGTGAACCCTTTGCTTTCCATATTCAGGATGAGGTTCTCACCCATGACCGCCAGACCGATCAGCCCGATATCCGCATTCGCCATGTTTCCGCGCTCCTTTGTCCAAAGCTCTATTATTGCTGCCGTCTATCCAGCCCTACCCTCCTGGTACACGCACCCAAATCCGTGGAACCTGGGCAGGCCATTGTCCAGATTCCCCCCCGCATTGCAAGCCAAATCCTGCCGAGACAGGCACCGGGCGCTGCTGCGCGCGCCACAACTTGTCATCCTGAGCCCCAGCGAAGGATCTGGGCCGAGACATGGAAGCCGACTATGCTGCGGCCGTGCGTCTATCCCATTCGATGGCCAGATCCTTCATTCCGCTACGCTCCATTCAGGATGACAGACGGAGGTGGCCTACGCGGTCAAGTGCCAACTGGCTCGTGCGTCCGCGATATCTTCGCTTGATTGCCGCCTCCTGCCCGGTATACTCTCCGGAGAGACTCGGAAGTGTCGACAGCAGGGCGTCCGATTACACGTCCATTCAATGAGGAACGAATTGCCATGATTGAGAAGCGAACCGTTTTTGTGCTGGGTGCCGGTGCCAGTGTGTGTGAGGTTTTTTTCTGGCGCGACGCTAACTCTTTATTTATAGTGACTTA
>CAYNQP010000333.1:0-4899 GCA_964399325.1 uncultured Pirellulales bacterium | reverse complement strand
TCGTCGATCCGGCCGACCAGGGTTCGCAGCGAGGTCATCTCCGCCGCCAGCAGACCGAAAGTATCCGCCATGGGCGATTCGCTCAACACCCCGCTCAGGTGGAAGTGAGCCACAACCGCCGGCGCCGGGGCGGCTGCCTCATCGGAAGCCCAGACCGGCCCTCCCAGAGCAAGCATCAATCCAACCACAATCCACAACGACCGTCTCTCCGAGCATTTCATGGTGGCTCTCCTTTCTAATCGATTGGTCCTATCCCATCGTTCACGAGCGCACCGGCTCCCCAGTGCTCAGTGAATATAGACGCACCGACCGGGTAATAGTCACGTGACTTGCATGGATTTCCACGCCATAGGCGCGGACCGTCACAACTAGCTCCGCCGCGATCGCTTGCGACAGCCGGACGCTTGGTCCCTGCCGGTCCGATCAGTCTACCGTCCAGAGCGTCAACGAGTCCTGATCCTTGACGTAGATGCGGTTGCCCGCCACCACCGGGCACGCATAGACCGGCGTCTCGGCGACCTTGTACTTGGCGACCTGGCTGAACTCCTTGCCGTCGGGCTTGAAGACGACCAGGTCGGAGTCGCTGGACAGCGCCAGCAGAACCGAGCCCGCATCGATGGTAGACCCGAAACCCTGATGCTTGGTGGTGTCGGTCCAGGCTGTCTGTCCGTTCTCGGCGTTCAGACAGAAAAGGAAGCCGTTGTTAGAGAGTCCGAACAGCAGGCCGTCTTTGAGCACAGGCGTGTTGTACTGCGTGCCGAGATCGCTATTGCTCCAAAGCTCCTTGGTGACAAAAGCATCGCCTTCCTTCTCGATCTTTACCGCCTTCGTGCCCTGACCCTGTCCCGTGCACATAACCGTCTGACCGGCGACAATCGGGGTGGCGGCGTTGTAGAACCGTCCCTGGGCCGGGGCCGCCATCTGCCAGAGCACCTTTCCATCGGCCACGGCAAGACCCATCAGGCTCTTCTCCGTCTGCACGACAACCTGCTTCGTGCCGCCGGCCGTCATGACGACAGGCGAGGAGTACGACGGTCCCTCTCCCGTCCATTTCCACTTCTCGTCGCCATTGCCCAGGTCAAAAGCGATGATCGCGCCGTCGTCGCTGCCACCGAGGTGAGCGATGCACAGCCCGTCAACGATGATCGGCGACATGGAGGTGAAAAATCTCGGCACGCCTGTGTACTTGTCGTTGCGCCAGAGGACTTTGCCGCTGGTGTCCAGGCAAGAAAGGACTCCGGCCGCGCCTAACGTGACGACTTTCCCTTCAGCCACGGTCACTGAGCTTCTGGGGCCGGGATGTCGGGCGGCCGGACCGGTCACGGCCCGGGCAGCGTACTTGTCCTGCCAGATGTCCTTGCCGTCCGCGGCGTTCAAGCACATGATGACTTCATCGTCGCCCTGCCGCGTGAAGACGTAGAGCTTCTCGCCCACCAACGCGGGCGTCGCGTCACCAGCGCCGACGGAGATTCGCCATTTCTGCGTTAACTCCGCCGGCCACGTCTGCGGCGCCTTGAAGTCACTGACCTTGGCGTCACGATTCGGACCCAGCCATTGTGGCCAATCCTGCGCGAGCACAACGCCGGCGCTAACCAGAACCATGCAGCAGACCATCACCATTGTCGATCGCTTCGTGCTTCCCATAGTAACCTCCCATTCCATCGCCGTATTCGCAGGCCCGCTGCCGAACGGCCTCCACGACAGTCCGGCACATCGCGGACTCTTCCCAAACGGTCGTAATCCCCTCACTTGTGGTGTCGCGTTATCCGATTGCGGATTGTACCGCGCGGGCCGGCCAGTGAACAGGCAATGCCTCGCACAATAATCTTGTTCTCCGGGTCTCGCGACCAGACTGACGATTGTCATTCCCCGGTTTCTTGTGCTATGATCTTGCCACGCAAATCTACTATGAAAAGCAGGTGTATCCGTTGGAGTCGAATGACAATGAGCCCAAGTGCCTCCGCATTCCCCCGGCCACTGCGTGGGATCGTCCCGCCCATGATAACGCCGCTGCAGGACAACGATACCCTCGACACGGCCGGCCTGGAGCGATTGATCGAGCACATCCTCGCCGGCGGCGTACACGGCCTGTTCACCCTCGGCACCCTCGGTGAGGCGCCCGCCTTGAGCCATCGACTCAAGCACGAACTCGTCGAACGGGTCTGTGCCCAGGTGAAGGGGCGCGTGCCCGTCCTGGTCGGTCTGATCGACACGTCGGTCGCGGAGGTCCTGAGCCTAGCCCGCAAAGCCGCGGACGCCGGTGCGGACGCCCTGGTCCTGACCGCCCCGTATTATTACCCGGCCAGCCAATCCGATCTGCTCGCCTACCTTGAACATGTGGTGCCCCAATTGCCCTTGCCCGTGCTGCTGTACAACATACCCGACCGCCCCGCTCCCGTTTTCGATGTCGAGACGGTGCGGGCCGCGGCGCAGATGCCCAACATCGTCGGCCTCAAAGACAGTTCCCGAAACATGGTGTACTTCCGCCAATTGCAGTTCCGCATGGAGGACCGGCCCGACTTTGCGCTGCTGATGGGAACGGAGATCCTCCTGGCCGAAGCGGTGCTCCACGGAGCACACGGCGGCGTCAGCGGTGGCGCCAATCTCTTGCCGCGCCTGTACGTCGATTTGTACGAGGCCGCCCAGCGCGGCGACATCGCCCGGGCCCAGGCCCTGCACCGCATGGTGATGCGCCTGAAGGCGACGCTATACAGCGTCAGCCGCGAGCCGTCCGGCTTTCTCCGCGCCCTCAAGTGCGTCCTGTCTTGCTTGGGCATCTGCAGCGACTTCCTCGCCGAGCCATTCCGCGCTTTCGGCGCGCCCGAGCGCCAGCTCGTCCAACAGCACCTGACCGACCTCGCCATCACCGAGGACGGCCTCCTCCGCGACCCATAGCGACAACCCCGCCCCGCCAAATCATCAATCGTCAATAATCCATAATCAATCCAGAGCTCCACCCGGACCTCCACACCCTCACCTGGGCCAACGGCGCCGACTTCGCCCCGGAATTCCTCTACGAGAAGATCAAGGTCCCGGCGTAATTCCCCACCCTGCCTCGTATGCGTGATAGCATCCTGGCACTGTCGGCAGCGTAGAGACGAGGATGCTGGAATTGACGATTCCGGGACATGCAGCCGGGCATGCGCCACGACTCTGTCACCCCTGCGCAGGCAGGGGTCCAAAATCCTATCGAAGCTCCCTGGATTCCCGCCTGCGCGGGAATGACAACGATAGCTGCCATCCAAGGCCGTTGGCGGGCACGAATCTCGATAGTCTAATATCTTCACAAACGCGGCGGCCCCAGCCGAGCCACGCGGTGTTGACGGCAGTACGACTACTACCTACACTGACCGACGGAACACCCCTTGAGATAGCATCTCCAGGCCGACGCCCGGAAACGGGCGTTTCCTCTTTCTGGTTGCAGGACTCGCCCACACCGCAACGCACCTTCGGTCTCATATCGATGCCATTCCCAGGCCCACGCTCCGCTACGGTCTTGAGGTTGCCATCTGGGCGAGTCGTTAGAAACCACAGGTTCGGCTCGCGCCTCTCCCGCCTCGCTGCCAGAGTGAGACGTAGGGCAAGGGTGCCCACAAAAAGCCATCAAGGCACCTTGACCCGCGCGGCAGTGACGCTATCATGGTTGCGGTAGGCGAAGCAGATGTGCATATTGGAAGCAGAATTGCCAAGAGTGGCCCAAGTCAGTTGGATGCCCACCAGCAGCCTATGTCAAAAGGGTAGCGACAAATGGCTCCTACATACGAGCACAGCTTCATTAAGAATGTGTTTCAACAGTTGGACACGGAGTGCTCGCTGTTTGTGCTCAGTCTCTGCTTGGCTTCCCATGACATGGCGTTGCACCATAGGCTTCTGAACGACGGCCAAGCAGAGGAGAGAACGTACTTCTTTGCAGTAGCCCTTTCTATTCTGCGTGAAGTCGCCAAGATCATCGCGCGGGTTGATAAGTTCGCCTCGATATTGCGTTTCTCACCGACGACAAAAGACCTGCTTCGCGATATCAAAGAACGCTTGGCGTCTTTTCAGGACGACGGATTGATCAGACAATCGCTCAAGCCGATCCGTGACCTTGCATTTCATTATGATCTTGCTAAGGCCGATGCGCGCAGAACTGGCTTATTGCTTGAAGAGCTCAAGAATGAAGATAGGCTGGACGTCAGGGCCGCGACCGGCGTCACGTCCATTATGTGCAACAGGTATACATTCGCAGACGCCTTCAGAAGCAGGTTCGTGGACAGCTACCTTACGCAAGATATCGTGCGCCAAATTAGTGAAGCTACAGTGAACGTCATTGCTTTCACGGACTCGCTGTTGGCGGACCTTTCTCACGCGGTTGACTAGCGCCGACAGCCGCTCGCTAGGTACGGGAGAGATAGGTAGTTCTCGGCAGCCATTCTCACCCGGTCAGAAGAGGCGATGATGTTTGAGAATGTCGAAGCTGGCAGATACGCAACCGAGACTATCGCATCGGCCGAGTCAAGTGCTTCCCACATGCGCAGTTTGTTTGCTGGTACGACACATGGCGTCGTTCTCACGGATAGAGACTTCGCGGTGTTTGAGCTATCTTTCTATTACTTCTTCATCCGCGATTACAGGGTGTTTCACAAGTTTCCGTCCACACTCCGCAAGGCCATTGCGGATGCGTTTCTCAAGCAAGTGTGCAACACGAGAAAAGGCAACTTCCCTGAAGCCACGACACTTGACGAGTTTTTCGACAATCGAATGCAGGCTTACTCTGCGTTCATGAAGGATTCGGAGAAAGTCGGCACCTTTGTATCCAAGGCGTCCGACTATATCAATGCTCTGGTGACCAAGGCCATTACCGTTAACGGCTATGTCTACGGTCACTTGCAGGATCTCCCGGAAATCAAGAAAAGTATC
>CAYNQP010000332.1:0-4904 GCA_964399325.1 uncultured Pirellulales bacterium | reverse complement strand
GCAAAGGCTACCACCAAGGATACCGGTGTCCCGATCAGGATTTCTTGTCCCCCTTCATAATCCTGTGAGATGACATATTCGCCGGAGACGGTATCGACGAATTGATGGATGATCGACACGCATAGACCTTGAGCCAGTAGCGTGTCCTTCGCCTGTTGCTCCGTCATCCCCAGCACGTCGGGAACCGTCGTATAGCTCTCTTGGCACCACGTCAGTCCCGGAGGACTGCCTGCCGGCATGAACCAGGTATCCTCGGTGCCGTTCGTCATCTCACCGATGAAATCCCAGCCGGCGTCGAGGAAGATATTGATGTCCAACATTTGAGCCGTGGTTAAGCCGGTACCGCCGGTATTGTCAGACTGTCCGGAGGTTTCAACATTCCAGAAACTCGACGCGATCGTACCTTTGTCGTTTTGCCCCACGAGCCCGCCGACATAGTCATCTCCACTGACGCTCCCGCTGCTGTAGCACAACGTGATCGTGCCAAAACTATATCCCACGAGCCCGCCGACCCTCCGATCACCGCTGACGGTCCCGGTGCTGTAGCACGACGTGATCGGGCCAAACCAATTCACGCCGGACTCGTTTGATGATGTCCCAGACCCCAGATTGCTGTAGATCATGTCAGACCAATGGACTCCCACGAGCCCACCGACATCCCAATCTCCACTGACCGAACCGGTGCTGTAGCTTGATGTGATCGTGCCAAGATCATTCTCTCCCACGAGCCCGCCGACAGACCAATAACCACGGACGGTCCCGGTACTGTAACACGACATGATGTCGCCATATCCATTGAGTCCCACGAGCCCGCCGACACATCTATTTCCTCTGACGCTCCCGCTGCTGTGGCACGACGTGATCGTGCCAAAACTATATCCCAGGAGCCCGCCGACAGACCAATAACCACTGACATTTCCGGTGCTGTAGCACGACATGATCGTGCCCCTATTCTCTCCCACAAGACCACCGACGAACGTTCCATTTCCGATTATATCGACAGTATCAAGGCCCAGATTGGAAATGGTTGTTTCGGATAAACAGATTCCAAACAGGCCGAGGTGCCTTCCTCCATTGATCTGGAGATTCCGGATCACATGGCCATTCCCATCAAAATAGCCGGCAAATTCAGGGACAACCGCATTGTTCCAGGTGATCCCGGCCAAATCAATATCACTCTCCAGGCGGTAGCAGGCGTCAGGTCGATACCACACCGTACCCAGGTCGTTGGCATCAATCAATCGATAGGGATCCTCCGGAGTCCCCGATCCATTGGGATCTAGTGGATTGTCGCCGGGGAGTCTGGTCAAACGGGGATAGGTTCCTTCCTCAACCAGCCAGAAGTCACAGGTTCCGTGGGTCGTCTCACCTTTCAAGTCCCAGTCCGCATTGATATAAGTCGCAGTTAACTGCATTTCCGCGGTGGTCAGACCTGTGCCTCCGGTACTGGTGGTTTGACTACTGGTCTCAATATCCCAAAAGCTCGATTTGATCGTACCTTTGTTGCCTCCCGCGAGCCCGCCGATATGGTCAGTGCCACTGACGGTTCCGGTGCTGTAGCTCGACGCGATCCTGCCTTCATAGTTCTTTCCCGCAAGTCCGCCGACATACTCAGAACCACTGACGGTCCCGGTACTGTAGCTCGACATGATCATGCCATCATCATCATTGTATCCTACGAGCCCGCCGACATACCAATCACCACTGACGGTCCCGGTACTGTAGCACGACACGATTGCGCCATATCCATTGCGTCCCACGAGCCCGCCAACGTACGAATCACCACTGACGGTCCCGGTGCTGTAACATGACGTGATGATTGCGCCATAATAATTCCATCCTACGAGCCCGCCGGTGTTATCCCCTCCACTGATGGTTCCGGTGCTGTAGCTCAACGTGATTTTGCCGGAATTTTCTCCTGCAAGCCCACCGATATAGAGTTTACTGCCCTTGATATTGACTTCTTCCAATCCCAGGGCCAATACCTTTGCATTCGGGCCAAGCGTGCCGAACAATCCCAGGTGATTCTCCCCTTCAATGACCAGATGACTGAGGCTATACCCATTGCCGTCGAAGCAACCATCGAAATACGGGATAACCGCCTGCGGCCAAGCCAGGCCGGCCAGATCCAGAGAATCGACCAGTTCAAAACATCGATCTGCGAGCATACTTGCCGTGCTAATCAATTGAAGCTGGCTGACGTTGGCGATTTGATAGGGGTCTTCTGCTGTGCCGGAACCATCGAGCCAATCGATCACCGGCTCCGGGATTCGTTCTCCAGCGGTGCCCTCCCAAGCCAGACGAGGATAATCCCGGCCTGGATCCAGGATCCAATTCGGATCAGATGCCAGGCCGTTGAGTCCCAACATCTCGGCATCCATCATTTCAGTCGTGGTCAGGCCAATGCCGCCATCGCTCCTCGCCCACCCCGAGGTCTCGATATCCCAAAAACTCAATGTGACGGTGCCGTAATCGTTGGCTCCCACGAGTCCGCCGGTATCGTCATATCCGGCGACACTACTGGCGCTATAGCTCAATGTGATCGTGCCATAAGCATTGTATCCCACGAATCCACCGACTGAGCTGTTGCCATTGACGGTCCCAGTGCTATAGCTCGACGTGATTGTACCATTGTCATTCTTTCCCACAAGTCCGCCGACATATGTATCACCCCCGATAATCCCGATGCCATAGCTCGACGTGATTGTACCATCATTGCGTCCCACGAGCCCGCCGACATGGTGACCGCCTCTGATAGTCCCGATGCTATAGCTCGACGTGATCGTGCCATTGTCGTTGTATCCCACGAGCCCACCGATATAGCTTGCGAGGCCATTGATATCGACGAATTCCAAACCCAGATTAGAAATGACTGCGCCCGATGAACATGTCCCAAACAATCCCAGACAAAACAGCCCTTGAATGCTAAGATGACTAATGACATGCCCTTGGCCATTGAATGAACCTGAAAACTCAGGCCCCAAATACGGTGCGATTACCGCGTTGTCGAAGGCGTAGCCGGACAGGTCGATATCCGCGGTTAGGATGAAGTGTTTGTCATAGTTATTGGGATCACCGCCCAGTTCGATCAGATCCTCAGGGGTCGCGATTTGGTAGGGGGCTTCGGTTGTTCCGCTACCGCCGGAATAGGCCCAAAGCGTGGAGGTGAACACTCCCACCGTCAAGACGACACGCATCACGTTCCGCTGCATGGGTGAGAGCCTCCGAATTTGTCTCGATCTATCAAGCTTCTGCGAACCGACGGGAATCCTACGGTCCTTCCACACCTTTCGATTATAGACGCCGCATCAGATCAAGACAAGTGAAAAACACCACATCCGGGCCCAAGGTAGCATGTTATTGATGATTAAATAGCCAATTGAATGGCTGCTCTGGCTTTATCATTCCGGGGTGACAAGATGGAGCGAGAGGAAATCTGTAATAGATTTCTCTGCCCGGTAGGAATCAAAAAGGCCGGGCCTCGTTGCGGAGGTCCGGCCTTCTTGTTGCGCTTAGGCGATGGTCTTAATCATCGCGTCATGAGTGTTTGGTCTTACAGGTCCAGCGGGGAGATGTACTTGCCCTTGGCGGCCTTGAGGGCTTCCAATCGCTTGCGCTGGGCCGCCATCTCGTCGTGCATGGCCTTGGGCGGGGCTTCGACGTCGGCGTAGATCTTTTCCATGCGATCGAGCTTGGCCAGCAGTTCCGGGATGCGGATTTTGAACTGCTCCTGATAGTCCTGCTCGGTGTACTCCTTGTTCCGGACCTCCTTGAAGAGTCTCTTGAGGTCGTCGTACTTGGGGATCAGGCCGTAGCCAGCGTCCAGGGCCTCGACATCGCCATGGACACGCAGCTCCATCCACTTGACCCACACGGCCTTGTCCAGCATGCCGTTAAGATACTTGTGGTCCTTCTTCAGGAAGTAGTTCGTCCCGAAGACCTTGGGCCGCTTGATGTCCTTGGCGAAGTCCAGGTTGTTCTGGATGTACTTGCCGACGGACATGGACAGGAAGTCCATGTTGCTCATCACGTTCCATTTTCGTTCGCCCTCGGCCCCGATCGTGGCGGCCGTCGTCTCCGATTCGAGCATGGCGCCCATCGTGCAGATGCCATGGTCCCAGCTATACGCCTCGCGCACCGGAACATTGGTGTCGCTGTCGCGCCCGCCGTAGATGATGCCGCCGACGGGCAGCCCCTTCGGGTTGTCCCAATCCGGGGCCCGGTTTTTCAGGTCGGCCATACGCACCGTGTAGCGTGCGTTCTTGTGGCTGGGCGTCGTGTCCTTGCCGTCCGGACCTTTCATGCCCTTGGTCCACTCGAGGCTGACGTGGTTCATGCCGGAATCAGGGATTTCCTCGCCCATGCCGAGCCAGTACGGATGGCCGTTGTTGATCAGGACGTTCCCGATGATAACCTCACCCTCACTGTGCAGCACGTCCCAGATGACCGGGTCGCCCTCGGCGTTGACGTCTTGGATAATGCCGAAAATCCCGGCCTCGACGTTGGCGGTGCGGAATTCGCCGTCGATGACGCGGAAATAGGCGAGGTCGTCGCCGACGATGTTTTCGCCTGGAATCATGGCGGTCGATGTCTTGCCGCAGGCGGAGGGGTAGGCCCCGCACAGGTAGGTCTTGCGCTGCCCCGGACCGTTGACCCGCATGATGAACATGTGCTCGGCCAGCCAGCCTTCGCGGTCGGCCTTGCAGATGGCCAGACGCAGGGCGAGTTTCTTCAGGCCCACGGTGTTGCCGGCGTATTGCGTGTTCACCGAGTACACCGTGTTCTGCGTATGGTCCATGTACACGCGGTTGAGATCATGGTTCTTACAGGTCATGCGCTCGTTCACTTCACCGGTGCAGTGGCGGAATTTGAAGAACTCGAAATTCCCTTGGGCGCTCTGCCGT
>CAYNQP010000331.1:0-4905 GCA_964399325.1 uncultured Pirellulales bacterium | reverse complement strand
TGAAACGGGTGTCGGCGCGCACACTGTCCGGGAAGGGGAGGCGGAATTGAACTCAGATTCCCTGCCGGCGAGGGGGAGCGAGGCGCGAGCGTTCTCCGGGTCGGCTACAGGAATGTCAGCTATTCATGATCTCGGTGGACTTATGTGCGACGAGGCCGTCAACCTTCTCCGAGGATTCCTTGGTAATGTCATCGATCTGTTTCTTGGCCCCTTGGAGATCGTCTTCCGTGATTACCTTGTCCTTCTGTTGCTGTTCGAGGTGCTTGTTGGCGTCACGCCGGATGTTGCGAATGCTGACCTTCGTCTGCTCTCCGGCCTGCTTGGCCTGTTGAACGAGCAGTTTTCTCCGCTCTTCGCTCAGCGGGGGGATGTGGAGTCGGATGAATTTGCCCTCGACAATGGGCGCGATGCTCAAGTCGCTGCTCTTGATGGCCTTTTCGATGTCCTTGACCGAGGCGGGATCGAAGGGTTTAATCACGAGCATGTCTACCTCGGGGGCGGAGATCGTGGCCAGCGACTTCAGGGGGGTCGGATTGCCATAGTATTCGACCTTCAGATGGTCCACGAGCCCGGGGGTGGCCCGGCCGCCTCGGAAAGCCTTCAACTCATCTTGCAGCACATCGACGGCCTTTTGCATCTTGGACTTGCTCTCTGAGATGACCTTCTGTGTCGGCATCGCTTACCCCTCGTTGTTGATTATGGATAATTGATTATTGATGATCGCGGGGGCGCACGGCACGCTTCCCGGGATCCAATCATCAATTGCCAATATTCATCTATCAATCGAAGTGCCGATCTGCTCACCGCAGATGGCCTTGGTGATATTTCCCTTCTTGAAGATATTTAACACAATAATCGGGATCTTGTTGTCCCGGCACAAGCTGATGGCGGCGTGGTCCATGATGCGCAGGCCCTGCCTAAGCACATCATCGTACGACAGTTGCGTCAGGAGTTCGGCGCGGGGGTTCTTCCGGGGATCATCCGTATAGACGCCGTCTACCTTGGTCGCTTTGATAAGCAGGTTCGCGTCCAGCTCCGATGCTCGCAGGGCGGCACAGGTGTCGGTCGTGAAGAAGGGGTTTCCCGTTCCGCCCGCCAAAATGGCGACCCGGCCGCGTTCCAGGTGGTGCAGAGCGCGCCGCCGGATGAAGGGCTCGCACATGGCCGCCACTTCAATGGCGCTCAAGACCCTCGTTGGCTGGCCCAACTTCTCCAGGGTTTCCTGCAAAGCGCACGCGTTGATGATTGTGGCCAACATGCCCATGTAGTCGGCGGTATTGCGGGGGATGTGGCTGGTTTGTGAGAAGGTTTCCCCGCGCAAGATGTTGCCGGCGCCGACCACCACCGCGACCTGGGGTCCGAGCTTGCAGATTTCCGCAATGCGTTCGGCCAATGACTCCAACGACGCGCCGTCAATGCCGAGTTCGCCGGGCTGACAGAAACTCTCCCCGGAAAGCTTAAGCAGCACGCGTTGGTACTTGCAGTCTCCCATCACGTCAGTGCTGCCCCTTCCTTAACACATACTCCATTGCGAACTGCTCCGCCGGAAAGTCCTGCCGGCGGCGGCTATCCAACTTCAAACCTGGCGAACCGCTTGATGGTTGCTTGACCCCCTGCCTGCTTGGCGGCTTCGGCGAGAACCTGTTGAACGGACTTGGTATCATCCTTCACAAAGGGCTGCTCAAGCAGACAATTGTCGGCGTAGAATTTCTTCATTTTACCTTCGACGATCCGCTCAATGATCTCTTTGGGCTTGTTCGCGACCTGCTCGGCATAGACGGCTTTCTCACGCTCGATCGCATCGGGATCAATGCCCGATTTGTCCAGGGCCATGGGCTTGCTGGCGGTGACGTGCATGGCAATGTCGTAAGCCGCCTGCTTGACGGAATCGGCTTTGGCCACGTTGTCGTCGCTCGTTTCGATCTCCAGCATGGTGCCAACCTTGCCGTTGAAGTGAACATAGGCAGCGATCAATCCCGGGCCCGACAGGGTGAATCGGGCATAATCGCCCACGAGAGTCTTCTCGCCGGTCCTGCTGACGATCTCGGTCAGAAGGTCGTTGAAGGTCTTACCGTCTCTGGTGGTCTGAAGAAGACTATCGGTTCCTTCGTCAGCCGAACAGCACAGGGCGTAGTCGGCCAGGGTCTGGGCCGTTGCGGTGAAGTCCTCGCTTTTGGCCACGAAATCGGTCTCGCAGCAGAGCGTAACGAGCACGCCAGTCTTGTCATCGTTCGCCATTCTGGATACCACCAGGCCATTCGACGTTTCTCTTTCAGCGCGTTTGGCCAGCGTGGCAAGGCCTTTCTTGCGGAGGAGGTCCATGGCCTTGTCGATATCACCATCAGCTTCCACCAGAGCCTTCTTACAGTCCATCATGCCCTGACCTGACAATTTTCGCAGTTTCATTACCGCTGAAGCTGATATTTCCGCCATTTCATCGACTCCTGAATTACCCCATGTCTGATTCGGATTCCAGATTAAGAAAGCCCCAGAAATTCTCCCCGGCGGACCGGACACGGTCCGTTATCGCCCACAGAAGATGAGTCCGTGCTTCTATTGTTTCAACACCTTCGAGACTCTCGTCTCTCTGGTATTCTGTCCAGTGTCACAGGTGGGAAGGGCCGATCGGCCGCTAAGCGCCGGAGGAGGGTTGATCGGTTTCCTGCTGTGGGGCGGTCTCTTCCGGTGCGGATACTTGCTCGGGTTCGGTCGTCTCGGGCTCGGTTGCATTGGGCTCGGTTGCATTGGGCTCGGTTGCATTGGGCTCGGTTGCATTGGGCTCGGTCGCATTGGGCTCGGTCGCCTTGGGCTCGGTCGTCTCGGGCTCGGTCGTTTCGGGCTGGGCCGTCTCGGGCTCGGTCGTCTGCTCATCGACCGCAACCACGGCAGAGCCGGAACCGCCGTCGGCACGAGCCATGGCTGGCCTCTTGCTGGGCCGTGCGCGTCTGAGCCGGGGCTCGCTTTCCTGCTGCCGAACCGAAACCATCGTCTTGCCGATCGCCACCGCATCAGCCAACTCGTTCAGAATAATCTCAACGGCACGAATAGAATCATCGTTGGCGGGAATGGCTACATCCACAGTGTCAGGGTTTGAATCCGTATCAAGTACGCCAGCCGTCGGGATACCGAGCTTGGCCGCCTCTCGCAACGCCAGATACTCCTTCTTGGCATCTACCACCACAATAATCCCCGGCAGACGCGACATCTTGCGCACGCCGTCAAGGTTGGTGCGAATCTTTCGCATCTCACGCTTGAGGCGGGAGGCCTGCTTCTTGCTCTCAGCCTCGAGGGAGCCGTCCTGCTCCATGGCTTCGAGTTGCTCCAAACGCTGCAGGCGGGAACGAATGGTCCTGAAGTTGGTCAGCATGCCGCCGAGCCACCGTTCCGAGACATAGTGCATGCCGCATCTCTTAGCCGCGGCTTCCACGGCCTTCTGGGCCTGTCGCTTTGTCCCCACGAAGACGACATCACTGCCCGACGAGACAATCTCCGCGAGCAGTTTCTTGGCAATCAGTATGCCCTTGAGCGTCTTCTTGACGTCGATGATGTGAATATTACCCCGCTTAGCGAAGATAAACGGAGCCATCTTCGGATTCCAACGACTCACGCCGTGCCCGAAATGCACCCCTGCATTGATGAGTTCCCGCGCCAACTGTTTAGCCACGAATACCTCCAAACTGCCTACAATATACCTTGCCTACACCACGCGAAACGCGAAATTCCAAGTAATTAATGGAATTGGCGTGCCCTGTCAAGCACTTTTGCAGCGATAATTTCGCATGAAATTTCAGGGAAGGAGGTTCGGACCTGCTGAGAAGCCCCTATCCTGCCATGTCCGGCCCCGGTTTCCCGGGCTAGGCGTCCGGCGATCCCAGAGGGGGGAGGGGCTCGCACGATGCGTGCGTGAGCCGTGGAGCAGACCGATTTTCTGCATACTCCCGGCCAAGCGTCGGGAATGCCCCGGCGAATCCGGACGTCCGCCCCTCTGCCACCGTAGAAAGAAATCGCTCAGTACCAGACAGTAACGATGATATTGGGCTCGGTCTTCTTGGCCTGGACGTCGCCCGTTGTGATATTCGTGTGTTTCACATGGACGTCGGGGTTGTCCTTCAGCCAGCCATTGATCTGGTCGTCGAGGAACTGCAGGGCGCCCGGGTGCAGCTTGGTGAAGAATGTCTTGACAGCCGATATCCTCTCGGCGGACACCACACGTTCCGCCGGTTTCCTTGCGATAGGCGTCGATGGCGTGGTTTTCGGCACCGGCGTGGGAGTCGCAGTGCTGCTACCTCCACCCAAGTTCAGCGGCGCACGTGACACTCCCGGCGAGCCGCTCACCGGACCACTGCCCAAAGGAGTCTGCTTGTTGAGACCGTCGTCGAATGGGATAGGCTTGTCGAGACTGTCGTTGCCGGGGAGATGGCTGTTGCCCACGTTGTCCATGTACCTGCCCTCCAGATGAGTTTGCCTGCGAGTTTCTGAACTACGAGATAGAACACAACTTGCGGGGTCGTGTCCGCCGCATCATCTCTGAAGCAGTTCCTCGCTTGGAGGCGATCCGCGCACGGGCGAACTAACCCTGCGTCTCTTCCGTCGCGCCGGTGCTGTCGTCCTTGGATTTCTGAGCCTGCTGTTCGGACGACCCACTTGGCTCCTTGGGCTTCTCGGCTTTCTTGTCGTTCGGATTGGGCGAGGCCTGGTCCTCGGCCTTGGCTTCTTCAGTTTGTTTCTTGTCTTGCTTAGGCGGGAGCTGTCCTTCTTGAGACGTTCCGCTGTTGGGTTGGGGCGCTTCGGCCTTCTGGTTTGCCTCGTGGGCCTCGGCCTTGGGCTTCTGGGCCTCTGTGGTAGCCTCCGTCGCTTGGTTTTTGGCTTGATGGGCTTCTGTCGCAGCCTTTTCTGCCTCGGCCT
>CAYNQP010000330.1:0-4913 GCA_964399325.1 uncultured Pirellulales bacterium | reverse complement strand
ATTCATCGCGGTGGGCGAGCTAAAGTCCGGTGACGCGGAGACGTTGGGCGTCGCGGCGTCAGATAAGATCAAGGTGGACGGCAGCACATATGCGACCGATGTGCCAGGCGTTTTTGCCGGCGGTGATGCCGTGCGCCGGCGGAGAATGACGGTGCGCGCGGTGGCCGATGGCAAGGAGGCCGCGGTATCGATTCGGCAGTATCTCCTGGGCGAAGAAGTTACAGGGCCTCGGAAGCCATTCAATAGCCGCATGGGTAAACTCCAGGGCGACGAGATGGGTGTCTTCCTGCAATCAGCCAGCGAGAAATCGCGACACGCGACGTCACAGCCGAGGGGGGGATTCACTGCAACGGAAGCCTGCGACGAGTCGCTTCGCTGTCTGCGGTGCGATTGCCGCAAGGGCGATGCATGTCTGCTGCGGCAGTATGCCGAGATCTACGATGCCCGGCAGACGAGGTATAAGGCTGACAGAAGGCCCTTCGTTCAGCAGACACAGCATCCCGGCGTGATCTACGAGCCGGGTAAGTGCATTGACTGCGGCATCTGCATCGAGACGGCCTCTCTGGCGGGGGAGAAGCTGGGGCTGACGTTTGTCGGCCGGGGCTTTGACGTTCGTGTGGCGGTGCCTTTCGACGGATCGTTGGCCGATGGGTTGCGGCTGGCGGCCGAGCAGTGTGTGGCCGCCTGCCCCACAGGTGCGTTGGCCTTCAAGGACAGCTTCGCGCAAGGTTCCGGCTGAAAAAGGGCTTTGTGGACATATAACATTGTAGATGTAGTATGTGTGTACTTTGGTGAGGCACACTTGATACGAAAGAGCCACCTGATGTAATGCGGCAAGAGAAGAGCACAGATTTGTTTAGGAGAGTGACCATGATATCCCACGTGAGTATGAGACAGGAACTCGTGTCCCGCGCCGTTGTCTGCGCCGTTGCTATGGTTTTCCTGGCCGGTTTGGCCCCAGCCGCCGACTGGCCCAACTATCGCGGGCCCAACTATGACGGGATCTCGAGCGAGACCGGATGGCGTTCCACGTGGACGGAGAACCCGACGGTGGAATGGAGCGCGTCGCTGGGCGCCGGATTCGCCTCCATGGCGGTCTGCAACAATCGTGTCTATGCCACGGGCAATGTCAATGACAATGACATTGTCTATTGTCTCGACGCCGCGACGGGCGAGGAGGTATGGAGGCAGTCGTATCGTTCTCCTCTGAATCCGAAGAATCATGAAGGAGGCCCATGTGCGACTCCGACCGTCGAGGGAGACGCCGTCTATGTCTTTGGCAAGAACGGTGACGCACTGCGTCTGAACGCGAAGACAGGGAAGATCGTTTGGCACCGAAATGTTGCGAAGGAGCTGGGCCTCAGGCTTCCGACGTGGTTCTTCTCGAGTTCGGCGGTGGTCGTGGACGACCTGGTCATTCTCAATGCGGGCGCGTCCGGCGTTGCTCTGACCAAGACCGACGGCAGTGTTGCCTGGAAGAGCGGGGCCGACGCGGCCGGGTATGCTAGCGCGGTGCCCTTCCCCGTCGGTGGGAAGAAGTGCGTGGCGTTGTTGGGGTGCCGTGATCTTTTCGGCATTGAGGCGGCTACCGGCAAGGTTCTCTGGCGGTACGAATGGAAAACGAGCTACGACATCAATGCGGCCGATCCGATTATCGCCGGCAACACGATCTTCATTTCGTCGGGCTACAACAAGGGCTGCGCTCTGCTGGCCCTCAGTGCCGACGGTGCCAAGGAGATTTTTAGCAACAAGAACATGCGAAATCAGTGTAATGGCTCGGTGCTGTGGGATGGATACATCTACGGCTTCGATGGACAGGTCGGCGGTTCCGGAAAACTGACGTGCATGGAGTTGAAGACCGGCGACGTGAAGTGGTCGCAAGGTGGATTGGGAACCGGTTCGCTCATGGTGGCCGACGGCAAGCTGATCGTCCTGGGCGAGGCGGGCAAGCTCGCCATCGCCGAAGCGTCGCCGGCAGGATACAAGGAATTGGCCTCGGTCGAGATTCTCAAGGGCAAATGCTGGACCGTCCCGGTCCTGGCCAATGGCAGGATTTATGCACGCAACGCGGCCGGCGATTTGGTGTGTGTTGATGTCCGAGACAAGGGTTAGTCGTGGGCGATCCAATGGGATGGGGTATCAATATGTCTTTGACGAAGAGAACATATCGATGTGTTGGGATGGGTTTGTTGCTGTTGGCTTGCGCGGGCATTGCCGTGGCGGAAGACTGGCCTCAGTTTCGTGGGCCGAATCGCGACGGGATGTGCCGGGAGACCGGATTGCTGAAAGAGTGGCCTCAAGGGGGGCCCAGCCTGCTGTGGGACATGCCGAGGCTCGGGATCGGCTACTCCACGGTCGCTATCAGCAATGGCAAGCTCTACTCAATGGGGGACCGTGACGCCGGGGGCGGGAAGGCCCAGTTCGTCTACGCGTACGATCTCAGCACACGGAAGGAGCTGTGGGCCGCCAAGATCGGACCGTCGCATCAGGACGGGCCGCGCGGCACGCCCACGGTTGAGGGCGGTTTCGTCTACGTCATCGGTACGAGCGGCAATGTTGTCTGTGTCGCGGCGGACGAGGGATCTGTTGTCTGGAAGAAGAACCTCTTGACCGATTTGGGCGGGGCCGGCAATCCGCAATGGAAATTCAGTGAGTCACCGCTCATCGATGGTGACAGGCTCCTGTGCACGCCCGGCGGACACGCGGCCGTCATTGTGGCCCTCAACAAGGGTACCGGCGACTTGATCTGGCGTAGCTCGATGCCCGACATCGGGCCCAACGGCAAGGAAGAGGCGGGCTATTCCTCGATTGTTATCAGCCGCGGGGGCGGCGTGAAGCAGTACGTCCAAATGACAAACGAAGGAGTTGTCGGTATCGCCGCCGGCAACGGTGCTTTCCTGTGGGGATACAACCGCGTGGCCAATCGGGTTGCGAACATTGCCGCACCGGTCATCGACGGCGACTATGTGTTTGTGTCGACCGCCTACCAGACCGGGGCGGCGCTGCTCAAGCTGGTGCCTGAGAGCGGCGGGATAAGGGCCCAGGAAGTCTATTGGCTTGACGCGAGGACCTTCCAGAATCATCACGGTGGATTTGTCAAAGTCGGCGACTATATTTACGGTGGGCACAACCACAACAAAGGCGAACCCATCTGCCTCGATATGCGGACCGGCAAGGTTGTGTGGCATGAGGCGAACCAGCCCGGCGGGGGATCCGGGTGCGTTCTGTACGCCGCCGGCTGTCTCTATTTCCTCTACGAGGACGGCCGCGTTGCCCTCGTGGAGGCAACACCCGAGGAGTACCACCTCAAAGGTACGTTCAAGCTCCCGCGACGGCCCGGAGCCGAAGGCAAGGCGTGGGCCTATCCCGTGATCTCCGACGGAAAACTGTACCTACGCCACGCTGACGTTTTGTTCTGCTACGATGTGAAGGCGCGCTGAGCGGCGGCACCGGCGAAGACCCTCTAACATGAACAGCGAGGCCGGGGTCCGCCTCGCACCGGCGTCGGTTTCCCAGCGATGGCGCCTCCATGCTTGGTCGGAATGTTTTTTCTGAATTTCCTCTTGACAGCCTCCGTGGGTATCCATAAATAGAGACACAGTTGGAGGAGGTTTGAAGGTTGATTTCGGTGCGAGGGGTACGGTTTGAGGGTTTTTATAGGGACGCATTTCATCTCGTTGTATTGACCGCGTGCACCCCTGTGTTCCACCGATGGTAAGCATCTGGCGGTACGGTATCGTTGCGCCTGTGTTGTGTAGATTGTCTGCGTACGGAAGAAACGGCCTGCCGGGGAAGGGCCGAATGGATTGGGGGAATGAACCATTTTTTGACACGGAGGTGTAACATGAAGAAGTACGCATTGCTAATGTTGATAGTGCTCGGGACCAGTACGGTTGCGTGGGCCGGTCCCTGGGCGTCCATAAGTGTTCCGCCGGGCGTATGCAGCGGCCAACCGGTAACCATCACGGTCGGTGCTTGCCTTCAAGGCCAGTACACGTGCGACCAGCCCGTTGACTGGTGCGTTCACGGTAACCTCATTATCGTGGACATCCACCTCACACGCGTGAATGCATGCCACGATGCTCTGCAGTTGTGCAAGGACGTGAATATTATGAGGTTGTGCCCCGGGACGTACTCGGTCGTTGCCAGAATCTACGTCAGAGACAAGGGTCTCTGCGGGAAGCCTGGCATGTATGTGATGTCTGCTGTGGGCTCGACGTGGTTCAACGTTAAGTGCTGCAATCCCTGCGGCTCACCTTTCCCATGGTGGTTCTGATGAGCACGAGTTAAGGGTAGTCTGTTGAACGTAGGCCGGGGTCTGCAGACGAAGTGTACACCCGGCTTCAGCCGTACCTCTTCGCAAAGCCTGTGGCTCGGAGGCCACTAGCTTTCGAGGTTTCTTCCCCGGTCTGGGGGAGGGTGACTTTTCTTTTCTTGAACGCCGCCGCGACGCCGAAAGCATCGCGGTTGACCTGCCCTACGGACGGTGGGCGCGGGATTCGCTCACGCTAGGCTGCCTTGTCCATAGGGGTTAACTGTCCTGCTTCATAACGGCGTTCGTATTCGGCCGGACTGAGATAGCCCAAGGCACTGTGTCGTCGGGTCGGATTATAGAACATCTCGATGTATTTGAACACCGCCAGTCGCGCCTCTTCTTCCGTGGCATAATCGGTGTCGATCCACTCGGTTTTGAGAGACCCAAAGAAGCTTTCCATCATGGCATTGTCCCACGGGTCTCCTTTGCGGGACATGCTCATCGTCAGTCCTTCTCGTTGCAGCAGATCCCGCAGCCTCTGCGAAGCATATTGGACGCCGCGATCGGAGTGATGCACCAGATCGCTCTGGGGACAACGCGTTGTCCAGGGCCTGGCAGACCAGGGCCGCGTCGATCTGCCGGCTCATGCTCCAACCCA
>CAYNQP010000329.1:0-4924 GCA_964399325.1 uncultured Pirellulales bacterium | reverse complement strand
ACGAGGCAGCCTAGCGAGAGCGAATCCCGCGCCCACCATCTGTAGGGCAGGTCAGGTGGATGGATGCGTGTAGCTAACCACATAAGACATATACAGATGAAGGAACACGCATCCTGCGATCATAAGAGGATATCGAATGGCGGAGGCCTTCTTCGTAAGGGCAAGATACAGCAAGCGGCATAGATATATGATGGCAGCGAGGCGACAAAGAACTTGTCCAGCGAGAAAGGAGAGAAAACCCCAAATCGTGGACGGATCCCCGTAAGCCCGGTGCTGCATTCCAGTGACTACGCGAAGAAAAAAGAGAGCTGCTACAAGAAGGAGGTAGGATATGAGAAAGCTGAATTCAGTCTCATCCGACTTGCCGTGCTCCTTCCTCGTACAAGAGACGAGGTATGGCAGAGATAAGGCAAACAGAAGAAACGCACAGATACCCACACTGGAACTGATGTCCATGGCCAAACCCACACACATTGCCCACCTTGTACCAGCCGACGCTTTTCGTTTCTGGAACAAGTACCCTTTATGTCGCCGATGTCACCCGCGAAGTGTAGGGACATACTGACGAGCAATCAAGCGGGAATTCGGGGGCCAGATTCCAAGCTGGTTTCTCAGAGGGATTGCCAGACACCGGCGCTCGCGCTGGCGATGAGGGCTTCGATGGTCTTCATGTTGGCGACGGCGTCGTCGAGGGGGGTGGGGACGTCGGTGTCGTTGCGGATGGCGGCGGAGAACAGGTCGCCCTGGATCGTGTATTGATCGCGCGTCTCGAAGCAGATGTCCACCAGATCGGATTCGGTTTGGCGCCAGATGCGGCAGGGCCGGTCCGGCGGGGCGTTGAAGGGGATCTCGATCTCGACCCGGCCGCGCGTGCCGAAGATGTTGACGCGCTGGAAGGGCGCCAACTGCGTGGCACAGGTGAACATCGATATCCCCCGGCCGAAGTCCAACACGCCGCTGGCGAGCCGATCCACCTTGAATTGTGGGTCGTACTCGATGGTCCCGAAGACACGCCGGGGCTCGGCCTCGAAGAGAAACCGCGCCAGCGAAATGCAGTAGCAGCCGATATCCATTAGGCCGCCGCCCCCGATGTCCGCCTGGTTGCGGATGTTGTGGGGATCGCGATTGTGGTAGGAAAAGAACGACTGGATGGTTCGCAACTCGCCGAGACGGCCCTCGGCGACTAACTGTTTCGCCTTGCGCCATTGCGGGTGATGGCGGTACATGAACGCTTCCATGATCTTCAAGTCGGGGTGTTGCCGCGCGGCCTCCAGCAACTGCTCGGCCTCGGCGACATTCAAGCCGATAGGCTTCTCGCAAAGGACGTGCTTGCCCGCCTCCAGCGCCTTGATGGACCATTCCACGTGCAGGTGGTTGGGCAGAGGGTTGTAGACCACCTCGATCTCTTTGTCGTCGAGCAGCGCCTCGTAAGAGCCGTAAGCTTTCGCTATGCCCAGCTTCTTTGCCGCCGCCTGTGCCTTCGCGGCGTCCCGGGATGCAATAGCGACGACGTCACAGTGTGCGGCCTTCCGCATGGCCGGGATGACTTTCTCGACGCCGATCTTGGCCGTGCTCAGCACGCCCCACGAAACCTTCTTCATCTTCAGGGCCCTCTGATAGAGACGCAATATCTTGCGTCTTCCAGCTTACAGGCAATCGATCTTGGCCGCCAGGACGAAGTCGTTTTCGTGCAGGCCGTGGATCTTGTGCGTCCAGAGTGTGATCGTGGCCTTGCCGTAGGTCAGGTAGATGTCCGGATGATGGTTTTCCTCTTCGGCCGCCGTGCCGACCCTGTTGACGAAATCCAAGGCTTGCCGAAAGTCCTCGAAGTCATACTCTTTCTGCAGGCGGTTGCCGTCGATGACCATCCAGCCCTCGCCCAACTGATCGACCCACCGTTCCAGGGCCTCACCCTTGAGCGGCTGGCCCCCGCTCCGGCAGGGTACGCAGTGTCTTTCTGTTCCAGGACTCATTTTCCGACTCCTTTGCTACGCTCATTCTCCTCCTGCCGACGCATCGGCTTCCACATAGCTATACGCTGCGGCGGAGGCCATGATCGGCTGGTCCCCGGTCCCAAGGGCTGCAACAGTGCCGGGAAGCCGGCCTGTGAAATATTTCATATTTTTGGATTTATTTTGTAGACAGCCGGCGTTCGGGCCGATAGAGTAGCGAGTCTGTTAAGGTGTATGCTTTCCTCCCTCGAAGTTTACCCCTCACCTAGAAGCAGAGGGATTTTGTTTATTGGCCCGATGGGTCAAAGGAGAAGAACACGTGAGTACAGGTACAGTAAAATGGTTCAACGCGAACAAGGGATTCGGCTTCATCAGTCCGTCCGACGGCGGCGAAGACCTGTTCGTCCACCACTCTGAGATCAAGACCAGCGGCTACGCGACCCTGGACGAAGGGCAGGCGGTGGAGTTCGTGGTCGGCCAGGGCAAGAAAGGCCCGTGCGCGACCGACGTCCGGCCCAGCGAAAGCTGAGCAAGGCTTGAGAACCCAAGGCCCCGCATCAATTTCGGGGCCTTTTTTTTTGTTCGTTTCCAGTCTCAAGTGTGAAGTCTAGAGAGACAGAGTTCGCATCACCTGTCTTCACACTTCAAACTTGACCCTTCCCACTCCTCGGTGCTTGCCCTGTGGGGCAAAAAAGCCTATAATGTGTCCATCTTCGAGACAATCGACAGCGGAACGCATTTGAGGAGACACACCATGGAAAGACGCGAGTTTCTAAAGGCATCGTGTTACACGAGTTTGGCTTCATTGGCGGCAGGGGCTTCGATAGCCTTCGGCCAGCCCGACCCGCCCCGGCTTGCGGGCGAGTCGGCCGCGGCGTATCAGGCCCGGCTCGCCCGCCTGCGGGCCCTGGAGGCGGCGCGCTCGCGCTCACTCGCGGCTGGATCGGGTTCGCCTCCCACGGTTGCCGAGGGCCCGTTGCCGTTCCAGCTTCCTAACGAGACAGACGCGGCGTATCAGGCCCGGGTCGCGCGCCTGCGGGCGTTGCAAGCTGCGCGTGCGGCGGAACGTCGCCAATTCTACGAGTTGCGGCGGTATACCATTGAGACGCAGGCGCAGAGGGCCGGGTTCGATGCCTTCGCCGCCGAGGCCTTGGTGCCGGCCCTGAACCGTGCGTATGTTGGCCCGGTCGGCGTGTTCTATCCGGCGGAGGGCTTGAGTCCGATCTATGTGTTGTTGTGTCATCGGTCGGCGAACTATTTCGCCGGTTTGACGGCCGCGCTGATGCAAGATGAGGAGTTCCTGGCCCTGGGGGCGACGTTCCTGGAGGCGCCCGCGAGCAAGCCGGCCTACCAGCGCATGGAGGTCCAACTCATGCTGGCTTTCGAGGGCATGCCCAAATTGGAGACGCCGGTCGATAGTCCCGAGCGGGTTTTCCAACTGCGCACCTACGAGAGCCCCAGCGTCCAAACCGGATTGAAGAAGATCGAAATGTTCAACCAGGCCGAGATCGAGATCTTCCGCAAGACCGGGCTGAATCCCGTCTTCTTTGGCCAGACCCTCGCCGGCGCGAAGATGCCGAACCTGACCTACATGCTGGGCTTCAACGGCATGGACGAGTGCAAGGCCAACTGGAGCGGCTTCAGCCGCGACCCCGACTGGCAGACGCTGCGGGCCATGCCGGAATACGACGACAAGAAGATACTCTGCGGCATCACCAACCTGTATCTCAAGCCCGCCAGCTATTCGCAGATTTGATGGTCCGGCGGGCCGCCGGGGGCGGTTGACGCTCTACGCTGATTTCGATAGAGTCTGCCAGTGTGCAAGGGCCCCTGGGGCTGCTGCCGCGCCCGGGCCTGTGCCATGATGGGTGATTGTCTGGGCTCCGACCCTGCGTGCGGGCAGGAGCCGAGGAGGACGCTGTGACATTGGAATTGACCGACTTCCAGAAGAGGCTGTGCAATCGGCTCCAGAAGGGGTTGCCGCTCTGCACGCAGCCATATGCTGTGATCGCCGACGACCTGGACAGCACCGAGACCGAAGTGCTGCAGCAGACGCGCGAGCTGGCGACGGCCGGCATCATTCGGCGCGTCTCGGTCCAGGTCAATTACCGGGCGCTGGGCATGAGCAGTACGCTCGTGACGGGCCACGTACCGCCGGAGCAACTGCCGGAAGTCACGACCGCCGTCAATCGCCTCCCGGGCGTCTCGCACAACTACCTGCGCAACCACCATTTCAACCTCTGGTTCACACTCCAGGGCAAGACGCCCGAGCAGATTCGCGTGACATTGCTCGATCTCCAGACGCGTTTCGACACGGATTTCCACAGCCTGCCCGTGACGCACGTCTTCAAGCTCGACGTGCGGTTCGACGTCGAGAGTGCCGACGCCGTGCTCTTTCAGGATGTCGAGCGCGTCCCCGGGACCGAGCCCGTCGAGATCACTGACGAGCACCGGCAGATCCTGGCCCGCCTGCAGGGCGGCCTGGAGGTGACGTCGCGCCCGTTCGACGCGCCCCGGCCGGAAGAGATCGACGAAGAGCGCTACTTCGCTTTGCTCGGCGAGTTGATCGACCTCGGCGTCATTCGCCGCATCGCCGGCGTGCTGAACCATCACAAGCTGGGCTTCGCCGCCAACGTCATGTTCGCCGCCCAGGTGCCGCCCGAGCGCGTGGTCGAGGCCGGTCAGCGGCTGGCGCGTTTCGGCACCGTCAGTCACTGCTATGAGCGCCGGACGTTCGAGGGCTGGCCCTACAATCTCTTCGCCATGATGCACGGCCGCAACATGGCCCAGATCCAGCACACCCTCGACAAGTTCACCGCCTCCGCCGACGTCCGCGCCTTCGAGCTCCTCCCCACCCAAGCCGAACTAAAAAAACAACCCATCCGCCACACCCAACTCTGAGACGGCCGGTAGACTACTAGGCTCTGTCTGAAAACTCATTTGGTGGCCCATTTAAGGTACTGTTGAATGAA
>CAYNQP010000328.1:0-4928 GCA_964399325.1 uncultured Pirellulales bacterium | reverse complement strand
GACTATGAGATTGGGGTCAACGCCAGCAATACGGAAGTCTGGCAGATGACATCGTCGTTCACGGGCAGTGGTGGTGAGAATGCCGCGCTGGCCACGAAGATCATGGACCTGGACCAGTTCAGTGGGACGTTTGCCGGTGATGAGTCTATCACTATTAGTGGTCAGCAGCATGATGGGACGGCTGTGAGCCACGAATTCTCGATCAATGAGAATACCTCACTCGATCATCTCGTCGAGGAGATCAACGACGCCTTTGGAGGCACTGCCACGGCCACGCTGGTTCACGGCCAGATTCGTCTAGCGGACCATACCAGCGGCACGAGCCAGATGCAGTTGAACCTCACCTACAACGCGGGCTCCGGCTCCACCACACTGGATATCCCTGCGATCAGCCAATCTACGCAGGGGGGCGGTGTCACAGCGAACCTCACAGGCTTTGCAGAGGCGGACTTCACAGAAACGCAAGCGGCGCAGGATTCCCGGATCAAGGTAGACGGCTTTCCGATTGGCGCGGAGGAGTGGATCTCGCGTAGCTCGAATACGATCGACAATGTGCTTTCGGGCGTGACACTGCATCTGCATGATACGGGGACCATCCAGGTGAACCTGACCCGCGACATCGAATCGGTCAAGGAGAAGCTCAGCTCGATGATTGACGCGTACAATGCGGTGATGACGCTTGTTAAGGAGAAGACGGCCTATAACGCAGAAACCAAGACCGCCGGCGTGTTGATGGGTGATTCAACGGTGTCGAGCATCAACAATGCCATGCGCATGCCGCTGATACGACAGACGAGCGGCTTTGTCGTGGACGCGGATAGTTTTCTGATGGCAGGCGAGATAGGTCTCGAACTTGATGGTGACGGCGTGTTGAATCTCGACACAGGCGCCTTTGACGAAGCGATTGCCGAAAACTACATGGGGGTGCTGGCCATCATTGGAGCCGACAAGACGGGCAGCTCCGATAGCAATACGGTCCAGTTCTATGGGGCTTCGAGCAAGTACACCAGCGGTGGAACGTACAACGTGCAGGTGACCGTTTCCGGCGGGGCGATCACCAGCGCCCAAATGAAGCTGGCCAGTGAATCGACGTACCGAGCTGCGACCTTCAGTGGGAATATCGTCACGGGAGACAGCGCCTTCAACAGTAGCGGTAATGCGTTGTGTGCTGAGAACGGCCTGCAACTCAGCATCGACCTCAGTCAGGATGGGACGTTCACCGCTGCGGTTCGCGTTAAGCAGGGCTTTGCCGGCGCGATGGAGGATACGATCGAACGCTTCGTGAAGTCGACGACGGGGTGGCTCACATTGGACCAGGAATCCGTCACGACGCAAATCGAGAATCTGGATGATCGCATCGCCATCGAGGAGGATCGCCTCTCTCAGAGAGAAGCGCGGATGGTGGCGCGATATGCTCGACTGGAGAAGACTCTGGCGCTGCTCCAGAACCAGATGGCCGCTCTTAGTATGTAGTCATACAACAACGCAGGATCTCCAGGCGATTGACGAGGTTGCGAGCTTCTCCGCATCCACGATTGTCGGTTTGTCAGCGCTGAGTTATCTTCTTCTTCTGCCGCAAGCGGTAAAGCATGGCGAGCACCTCGGCAATAGCCACATAGAACGCTTCCGGTATGGCCTGACCGGGCTGAACCGATGCATAGATGGCACGAGCGACCTCAGGGCGTCTGACAATGGGGATGCCGTAGGACTGGGCGATCTTGATGATCTTCTGGGCCAGATGGTCGGCGCCTTTGCCCAACAGGATAGGGGCATCCATTGTCTTGGCATCGTAACGCAAGGCGACGGCCACGTGGGTCGGATTGACCAGGATGACATTGGCTTTCGGCACATCCTGCATCAGACGTCGCAGGGACATCTCGAGCTGGATTCGGCGAATCCTGGACTTGATCTCAGGAGAGCCTTCGGTGTCTTTGCGCTCTTGTTTGACCTCCTGGCGGGTCATCTTAAGATCCTCGATGTGCTGCCACTTCTGATAGAGCGCATCTGCAATGCCAATGACTAACACCGCAAGGCCGACCCGAATTCCGAGACCGAAGACAATTTTGGCGATGGCCGTGATGATCCCGGCAGACCAGGCCCAGCGGAGTGTGGCCAGCGTCTCCAGCTTATCGCGGAGGTAGATACAGACGATCAGGCTGACGAACAGCAGCTTGGCGATAGAGCTTAGCAGGCGGACGAGAGACCGTTTGCTGAACAACTGCTGTACAACCGAGGCCGGATTGATGGCGTTCCACTTGAACTGGACAGCACCCGGGGCGAACGTCGCACCACCGACCACAAGGCCTGCAAGTATGCCGGCGGCGGTAATCGATGCGAGAATAGGGAGTGTGACAATGGCGGCTTCGATGATTCTTGCGTTCATATAGGCCAGGAATGTCTGAGAGTTGACGAAGACGCCGGCCTGGACAGATGTGCTGGATTCGATCTTGGACCTGCACCACTCGAGGAAACCCGGGGCCACGAGGACAAGGACTAGCAGAAGCACGATGAGTGTGACCGCCGCAGAGAGGTCCTGACTCTGAGGCGTTTGTCCCTTCTGATGGGCCTTCCCCAGCCTTCGCGGGGTGGGCTGTTCTGTCTTTTCGGCGGCTGGTTTGTCTGCCATTGCGTGTGCCTAAAAAGTCTGCTGTGGGCTCGTCACGTTCCGGCCGGCGCCACGGCCTGCGGAGGATAGAAGACCACTCACAGCGGCAGGAGTTTCGTCATCCAGTTGGCCATCTCGGTGATGTACCCGTTCACAAAGGGCAGGAACATGGATGTCATGATTAATCCCATTGCCATTCGCATCGGCATGCTGATAAAGAGGATGTTCATCTCTGGGACGAGCCGGGCCAGCAGGGCCAAGGCCACCATGAGAACCAGGAACGCTGCCAGTATCGGAGCGGCCAGGCGCAGGCTCGCAACGAGCATGGCCGAACTGGCGCTGACGACCCCGTCGGTCAGGACGCCGATCGTGGGCACGGTGCCCACCGGAAAGGCCTCATAGCTCTTCGAGATAATCAGGAGAAACAGATGGTGCCCGTTCACGCCAAAGAACAGAAGCACGAAGATCATCTCCATCAAGTTGCTGAGGGGCTTGCCTTCTTCATTTGTCAGCGGGTCCAGGACGTGCGCCATGTTGAGCCCCATCTGTCGTTCAACGAAGTGCGCGCCGAGTTTCACGACCGAGAAGAGCAACACGACAATCAGACCCAGCGCCAGGCCATACATTGCCTCGCCGGCCAGCAACAGAACGGCACTCAGATTCGACACACCAGCGGGGTCGATCCCGACGGGAGCAATGGTGGCAAAGAAGAGAGAAAGCAGCACCGCCAGGGCGGCCTTGATCTGCACGGGAACGGCCTGCCATCCAAAGACGGGCAAGACCAGGAAGAAGGCCGAGATCCGTGTCAATACCAGTGCGAAAGCGAGCAAGCTCTCCAACATGTCGGCACCTGGGTCAGTGTCCGGCGTTCTGTATCTGTGCGAAGATCTCCGTCGTGAATCGCATCGCCACCTGAAGCATCCAACTGCCGAACAGCAGGGTGACGGCGCCGACGGCCAGGAGCTTGGGGACGATGGTCAGGGTCATGTCACGAATGGATGTGACCGCCTGAAGCAATGTGACCGTGACACCAACCGCCATGCAGGTGATCAAGATCGGTGCCGCGAGCATCAGCGCCGTTTCGAGCGTATGCCTTCCCAGGTAGAGCACAAAACTACTATCCATAGATTGCAGTCCTCGTCGTTAGAGCGCCTGTTTCTCCGCGAGAAGATGACCTGCGGTCATCGGAATCCGAGACTCAGACTCTTGGCCAGAAGTCCCCATCCATCCACCAGAATGAACAGAATCAGCTTGAACGGCAGCGAAATCATCATCGGAGGAAGCATCATCATGCCCGCGCTGAGCAGCACGCTGGCGATGACCATGTCAATCAATAGGAAGGGAATGAACAGCAGACAGCCGATCTCGAACGCCGTGCGGAACTCGCTGATAATGAAGGCGGGAATGACAATGTGCATGGGGATGTCCATCGGTGCGGCGGGGGCGGCGACCTTGGCCATCTGGACAAACAAGGCCAGATCGGCTCTGCGACTTTGCCGGAGCATGAATTCCTTAGCGCAGTTGCTGGCTTTGTCCGCGGCCGCGCCGAAAGCGATCTGGTCAGCCAGGTAGGGTTGGATCGCCTCCACATTCATTTTGGAGTACGTCGGGGCCATAGTGAACAGAGTCAGAAACAGGGCCAGACCTATGACCGCAACCGTCGGCGGTATGCTCTGAGTGCTCAGCGCCCGCCGCACGAAGGACAACACAATGACGATCCGAGTGAAAGAGGTCATCATCATCAGGAGGCTGGGCAGAATAGCCAATCCCGTGAAGATGATGGCGAGCTTGACCGGAGTGGACCAGTCCTTGGTCTGGGCTTCGTTCGACGTGGCCTTCTCCAGAACCGTCATCAGTTCACCAATGCTGGGGACGTTGCCGGGGGTCGGAGCGGCCGTACTGTCCGTGCCCAGATCGGGCATTGTCGGCGTCGTTATGGGAGTGTCGATCTGCCCGTAGGAAAGTGTGGCGGCAGGCAGAAGGACCAGACACAAGACCAGGACATAGTTGCGTATTCGACACATCTATAGGTTCACCGCATTATCCAAATCTTGTCGTGACAGATCGAGCCACGCATCGCCCAAGTGGGCAAGTGTGGTGATCGTCTCATTCGTGCTGCCGATCAGCAGTTTCTGGTTCCCCACCCGCACCAAGTGGAGCGTCCTACGAGGCCCGAGATAGGCTGTCTCAACAACGCGAATCTCTTTGTCCGGCCTATTTGTGACCTTGGGCAATACCTTCCTGGACAAATAGAACGCTGCCACTGCCAGAACGGCGACAATCGCTACTGAGAACATCATTTTGTAGAACAACTCTCTGCTAC
>CAYNQP010000327.1:0-4928 GCA_964399325.1 uncultured Pirellulales bacterium | reverse complement strand
CCCCTGTTGCCGGGTTGAAAACCCGGTGTCCTGGGCCTGCCTAGACGATGGGGCCACGCTCATATTGATTATTGATAATTGATGATTGACTATTGGCGATTGAAAACTGATTATCGGTTGCCGCTGGCGAGCGGCGATGATGGGTCAAATCATCAATTATCCTTCATCAATAATCAATGCTACAGGCTTATTGCCTCAACGGGGCACGCATCAACGCAGGCCCCGCAATCGATGCAGGAATCCGGGTCAATGGCCGCCTTACCCTCAACCATGCTGATCGCGTCGCTTGGACATTCCTCGACGCATGACTCACACCCTGTGCATTTTGCCTTGTCCACTTCTGCCGGCATCCAGCTATCCTTTCAAAAGAACGATCATGTATCAGCTTGAAAACCAGGAATCATAACGAATCATTGTGCAATTACAACCCAAAAATCTACCGAATCAGCCTTCCCGACCCCCGAGCGGCACGATCCCTCTTCAGTGCGCGAGCATTCGGAAAGATCGTATGGGTTTCTGCGTCTTCGGCGTCAAAGAAGTCCCCTCCCATCGGCGTCGGCGTGGTTCAAGGCGAAGCGAGCCCTCCACGATCGGGAAGGCCTGCGAAAGAAAGCGGGCGGTTCAAGGCAATTGCCGCAACGGCCCTGAGACAGCCGTCGGCTTGGACGGCATCACCTCCGAACCAGCGGAACGCAGGGTCACGGCCATGATGCGAACCATGTCGTTGGTGTCATTCTCGGCCATCCAGTCCAGCACATTGTCGAAACGGTTGCCGTAGTCCGTCGCCAGCAGATAGAGGGCCGTTAGCCGCACGGGCCACTTGGGATCGTGGAGGCTCTTCGCCGCCGCTGCGGCCAATTCCTGGTCAATCGGCATTGAGAGCATGTCGGCCAGGGTATTGACCTTCACGACCCAGTCATCGGCTCCCTGGCTCAGGAGCAAACCGGAATCCACCAGCAGCGCGGACCGAAGCAGTTTGGGCAGCCATTCCGCACACCGGTACGGGTAAAGCGTGCCGCGCTGGGCCATGGCGTGCTGCTCCTTGAGAAGCCCGGTGAAAAGTCGGGCGGTGCGCACTTTCTGTGCCTCTTGCCCTGAGGAGACGGCGTTGAACCTGTTGCGAACGTAGCTGGCGGTAAGATCAATCCCCGGACGCGTCACGGAGACGGTCAGAGGCTTCACGTCCGCCAATCTGTTGTGAACGGAGCCATTCTCGGCCACGACCGGGTCTACGTAGAGGGTGAACTCGACCGTAAGAGATGCCTGCGGGTGATCCAGGAGCATCCGGCGCAGTTTGCCCGTAGACAGTCGCAGAGTGCTGACCAGGCTTCGCCCCGGCGGCACGGTCAGTTCCGTACGCGTCGTCTGGGACGCGAGATTAGGAATATCTGCCGTGAGGCTCCCGCTGACGCGGGCATCGACACGGACACGGCCACTGAAGAGGCCGTTGTCCGTTATCACGAGAAGTTCCGAGCCGTTGTTGGCAATCACGACGGTAGCCTCGATCTCCGCACCGTAGGAGAACTCGTTGCCACGCACATTGAACTGCACTTCCATCATCTTGTCAGGCGGCAGGAATCGGGGGACAAGCGTCTGGCCGAGGCTGTCAGCCAGAACGCTCCGCAGCGCGCGTGGGTCAATGGGGGGCGCGTATTCACTGCCCTCTCTGCGGAGCATTTCTCTGGCCCGTTCGGCGGCCAGTGATCCTGGATCCTTCGCGACCGCCACCGTCAGGGTCTTAATTGCACCCGCCTTATCTCCCTGGGCAAGTTGAACCTGGGCCCGCACGATATCGGATATCTGATTGCCCCTGAAGGACTCCAGCAGCGGCTTGGCCCACTCCAGCAGGTTGCCCATGCCGAGCGCATAGGCCATCAACGCACCGGCCGCGGGCACATTGGGTTCGATCGCATAAGCCTTGTTGGCCCAATCTAACGCCTTCTCCGGATCGGGCCGGGCAAAACAGTAGAACCAGGCGAACTGCTTCGGCCCGAGATCGCCCACTGTTGTCATCCCGCCGGCCTGAAGCCCCTGGGTCTGGCTCGGTCCGGCCTGCAAGAGTTGCTGAGCCTTCAACTCGGCCTGATCGAATATCCGCTGGGCCTGTTGCGGATCTCCCATCTTCATAGCCGCCTTGCCCGTGATGGCCTCGAGGAGAATGTCAAAGCGACCCGTTTTGCGAACGCTCTCGGCGATCCGCAAACAGACATCCTGACCACGTTCGGTGTTGTAGTTGGCGATGGCCCAAGGCAGGTAGATGCGAGGCGGCAACGGCTGGCTCGGATAGAGATACTGAAACAAGGCCGCACAGTATCCATACGTCCCAGCGGCCACGTCGTAGAGTTGCAGCCGTTCCGCGTACTGGGCGAAATTCAGGGCCGCGTCGATGTCGAGGGGGTTCTCGCGCAAAGCCAGACGCAGATGTTCGAGATACGCCGCGGCGCCGATTTCATCGGCAGCCAATTCCGCCAGCCCGGCGAACGCAATCGCGTTGTACTTGTTGTTGGTGTAGGCCTGGATAAGGTAGAACTTGGCGGCTTTGAGATCGCCCTGCTCGACCATGATCCGGCTGAGCATGGTGGCCAGGTCCGAATCGATCGTGGGATTCCTGTTGCCGATCTTGCCGGTCAGGTCCTGAAGCAGTTTCTGACGGTCTTCACGCATGCTGAGTCGGTCCAGCAAGTACTTGACCGCACCGGCAACAATCGCACGGTCGGCCGTCTCGTTGACGTAGCTCTCAAGCCACAGACGAACCTGTTGCGAGTAATCTCGCGTGCCGTATCGGGTCGCCAGTTCAAGCAGTAACGGCTCGACGGCGGCCCGACTATTGAGGGTCTTGGCAGCGGTCAGCAGGACAATCGCCTGATCCGCCTGAGGCCCGGTGACGCCCTGCGAATGCGCCATTTCGTACGCGATTTCCCAGAATCGGTCGGCCGCGGAGGGAGAGGCGATAGCATCAGACGCTGGCTCCGGACGCATTCCGGGCCGGGGGAGGGTCTGCGTTGCAGGCACTGTTTGCGTCCAAGCGCTCCCCGCCACGAGAGCCAACGCCAGGAATACGGCGAGCGATCTGTCCTTGACCATCCATTTCTCCTTGAAGGCGTAACACAAGCCTTGCATTTTGATATTTCGGGCAATGCCGCCGCAGGCTTTAGATATTATCGCCACACGCCCTAAGGATTTCCAGTCATCCAGCCTTGCCTGGTCCCATAAGTCTCGGCCCGCGACCATGGGATGCGACTTCAGAGACGCCACGGCCTCATGTTCGAATCCAGACGACGCCATCGAAAACGTAGATCATGCGTTCTCGACGGTTGCAGCGTCCCGCCGCTCGCCCAAGAGCAGCGAGAGCATCTCGATCCGGAACAGCCGGGAGATGAGCAGATACACACCCGCACCGGCAGGCACCGCCACCGACAACTGCACCGCGTGGCCATGACCTCTCAGGGCATACATTACACCGAGCAGAACCGCCTCCATGCAAAACGTCGCGCCCAGCGTTTGCAGCACGGCACGGCCCAAGCCCTTCGACATGCCCGGTCCCAACTGCCGCCGCAGGAAAAACGCTAGAATGGCCACCTGGAGATACGAACAGACCGCGGTCGAGGCCGCCAGGCCACCCGCGCCAAGATACCAGACGAGCACCAGGTTCAGGCACAAATTGACAAGCACGGCCACGACGGCGCTCTTGGCCGGGACACGGGACTCCTGCATCGCATAGAAGGCCCGGGTCAGCACCTGCTGAGCAAAATACCCGCTGAGGCCCAGGACGTAGAGTGAAAGTGTGAAGGTCGTCGCGACCGTGTCATGGGATGTGAACTTGCCGCGTTCGAAGATCAGCGCGACCACCGACTCACTGACGATCAGCAAGCCTATCGTGGCGGGCAGGGCGATGAACACAGAACCTCGCAGCCCGCGAGAGATGGTCCGGCGCAGCGCGTTGAAATCCCCTCTGGCCGCCTCGCCGCTCATCACGGGGAATATGGCCGTCGCCAGCGAGATCCCGAACACGCCCAACGGGAATTGATAGAGCCGCTGGGCATAGAACAACTGCGAGACCGCCCCTTCCCACAGCGGATACGCGACCCGATGTCCGAACAGCTCGAACAAGTGGCCTTTCTCCGCCGAGCCGGAGAGCCACAAGGCGATGAAATTGTCCGCCAGAGTGTTGATCTGGGTCACGGTCAGGCCCAGCACCATCGGCCCCATCAGAACCAGGACTCGGCGAAACGCCGCCGACTTGACATCCCAAGCCGGTCGCACGTGGATGCCGACGGACCGGAGCGGCGGGAGCTGGATGCCCAGTTGGACCAATCCGGCCACAAGAACACCGCCGGCGACGATGAAGACCTGCACCCGGGGTGACACATTCAGAACCCATCCGGCAAAACAGAGCGTCCCGATGATGAAGACATTGAGCAAGACCGGGGCCGCGGCCGGAGCTGCGAAATGTCGGTGCGTGTTCAGAATGCCCGCCAGTATCGCAACCAGGCAAATCACCACCATGTAGGGCAACATCACGCCGCTGAGGGCCAGCTTCAGTTTCGTGCTCTCGTGGCCCGAGAGGGCGTAATACGTCCAGATCAGCATCTCTCCGGCGATGACAACGGCGGTAAGCGCGACAACCACAATGGTGGCAACGGTGAGAGCCAGCCTGTGCGCCTGCTCGCGGTCTCTCTCCAGCTCCTGGCTGTAGACGGGAATCAAAGACGACGAGGCCGCCCCTTCACCGAAAAGCCGGCGCGAAAGGTTAGGGATCATGAACGCAATGACCCACCCGTCCATAACGCCGCTGGCGCCCAGAAAGAAGGCAAACGCCATGTCCCGGACCATGCCGAGCACGCGGCTGACGACGGTCAGCACAACGATCTGCCGAAACCCCTTGATCAAGCGTATCCTCCCTGAAAGGCCAGTCTGTGACTCAACCC
>CAYNQP010000326.1:0-4934 GCA_964399325.1 uncultured Pirellulales bacterium | reverse complement strand
GCCCATCTTAACACGGCCGGAATTTCGTCAGTTTTTTTTCGTGCGATTGCCCTGGCTGTTTGGGGCATCGCCTGCGTCTCCATCGCTCCTCCCCCACCGGCAACAGACCCTACCCCACGCGAGTCTCGGAGTGCCCCTCAACGTGAAGCTGTGTGCTTGCGAACCGTTCATCAAACCGCTACGATCCCGGACAGAGAGACCGGTTTCCAAGCCCGGCCGCACAGGCTTATCGAAGAGGACTATCGCTATGGCAGTGTTTCGTGCTCCCGAAAACCCTATCATCAACCCGCGTGACGTGAAACCCTCTCAGGAAGGCTTCGAGGTCATCGGGGTCTTCAACGCAGGCGTCGCCCGGCTTGGCGAGGAGGTCATCCTGCTGGCCCGAGTGGCCGAGCGCCCCGCGAACGACGACCCGAGCGTGGTTTTGGCGGCTCTCTTCGACGTTGCCAAAGCTAGAATCGTTACAAAGCGATTCACCCGGGACGACCCGGCGAACGATTTCTCCGACCCCAGACTGATCGTCAGAGCCGGAGAAACATACCTGACTTCAATCTCGCACCTGCGTCTGGCTCGCAGCCGGGACGGCCTCCGTTTTGAAATCGATGACCAGCCAACCATCGGTCCGGCCAACGAGTACGAGACTTTCGGAATCGAAGACCCGAGGATCGCCTCCATCAACGGCATGTACTACATCGACTATGTTGGGGTCTCGCCGCTGGGCGTCACGACCGCGCTCGCCTCGACACGAGACTTCAAGTCCTACGCGCGTCACGGGGTGATCTTCCCGCCGGAGAACAAAGATGTCGCCCTCTTCCCGGCCAAGATCGAGGGCAAATACTACGCCTTGCATCGGCCCCACTCGCCGCTGTTTGCGAGCAACGAGATATGGATCGCGGAATCGCCCGACCTTATATGTTGGGGCAATCATCGGCATCTCATAGGGACGCGCGACGGCATGTGGGACGAAACCCGCATCGGGGCCGGCGCGCCGCCGGTCCGCATCGACGAAGGCTGGCTGGAGGTCTATCACGGGGCCGACCGGGACAATCGGTACTGCCTCGGTGCCCTGCTGCTCGATTCCGACAGGCCCTGGAAGGTCATCGCCCGCTCCGCCAACCCCATCTTCGAGCCCCAGACCGAGTACGAATGCTCCGGCTTCTTCGGCCACGTCGTCTTCACCTGCGGCCTGCTCTTTGAAGACCGTCTTTTGAAACTCTACTACGGCGCCGCTGACACCACCATTTGCTACGCCGAGATCCCCCTGCCCGACGTTCTCGCGACCCTGACCCAAGCCCCCCGCTGACCGCTGCCAAAGAAAGCCGCTCTGCTGGGAGAGAACGATGGATGTCGCTTCACGGGAATCTGACGCGCTGCAGGTTTGTCCTCCTGAACGCGGTGACGGATCAGGTCTGAGAACCTGAGAGGCATGACATGATGTGTCTCATTCTGCACCAAGAGCAACCATCCCCACGCCTCCGCTGGCCTGCCGCGTAGGCCTGCACCGGTCTTAGTCCTCTTCCCTATGAAGCCATTGCCTCATGAAGCACTGAAGATCCCACATGTCTATCATGCCGTCCCATGCATCGCCGGGAGCAATATCCATCGATGGTTCTACTGTGAGCCAGACTGCCGATAGCTTGGCATAGTCTTCAAAGTCTATATCGCCGTCTCCCGTGAGATCAACCTGAGGTTCAAAAAACTCAAATGTATTTGACCTCTCGAGTTGATGATCGTTGTAGTCATATACGGCAGTCACGATTGCCGAGAAGGGCATGTTCTGGTCTTGACAATAGAGAACATTGCCTTCAAACCAGCCGTTGCCGTCGACCTGCCACGTCAGGTGATTGCCAATTGACTGTGGAACCTGAGAGCCGAGCAAGAAACACTCTGCAGCAAAGGTAAGACACCCTGAGCATATCGGAACCGTGGTGGGCCTGTTGATTTGAAAATCCGAGACAGGGCCTTCCTCAATCAGCGAACCATCCAGCCGATAGTATTGCACGGCATCCCACTTCGTGCGTAGAGACTTGTCCCAATAGTTGAATACGTACATATAGTAGTGAAGGTACGGGTTTGGATTGTTCCATCGCTCAAGGAACTCATCGTAGGACATGCCAATCTGTCCACCGCTGGGATCATTTATGTGGAACACACCGTGTTCGTCATCATACCCTCGAACGACAACATAATGGGAACGCAGATGGCATATGGCAGGACGCCCATCCGCAAGATTCTCCTTGAGAAACCTTACAATCAGTTCCACATCCTCCGCGGTCGTGTCAACCTTGCGATGGACAATGGAGGTGACTCCAGCGCTACTCATATACCACGCCATCGGATTCACTCCAGTCCCGCCATATTGATCGGAATGGAATACACCTTCGGCATCGATGCATAGAAAGCCGTTTTGACGGGCAATATCCTCTCCGATGATGAGAGGACTATACGGACCAGGGATGTCGTAAAAACGATAGATCATGCTGACGCAGGCTGGGCCACAAAAAGCACCATGGCCCTGCCAAATCTGCGGAACGTCTAGAGTGACAGATGATGGCAAGACTGGCTCACAGCCGCGCACTACTTTGAAGCCGAGGAAAGCCATTTTGCCTAGACTGCCCGCGATTCCAATTCCCAATCCTGCACGCGCTGACCGATCCAAATCTCCTGCATAGAGGAGTTGATCATCCACAGAGCACTCGACGCGAGTGTCGCGACAATTGACTATGAGCTTATACCATCTGTAATATGTCTCAGGTCTTGGAGGGATGTCGATCTTGGCAATTGTCCTTTGAAGTTCACCATCAACATACTCTTGAAGCCATGCCTGACCATAGGGATTGATTCTGATCGCATAGAATGATCCCAGGGTCGTCATATCAAACAGCAATTCAGGCCGTCCAGTGTTTGTGCTGACATAGACAGAAGCCTCACAGTCTTGCGGCGCGACCGCGACTTTCCTACATGAGTAGTGGCCATCACCGCAAGTGATCCATCCGTCGGCCGCCACCAACGGAGGGTGAGGCCCAATGGTGGCCATAGTCAACAAGAAAATGGAACCATATGCCCCAGGGCGTTCTGTGTCGGACGAAGTCAGATGATACTCCTGCCTTTACACAATAACAGTACTCTTCACCATTGATTCCGAGAGCGTATCGAGGCATGGACACCTGCCGTGCCCATGCCGCTATCATCTCATCACAGGTGAAGTCCGAACTACTTCCAGCATGTTTCATTATAGACCAAATCCACGCGGAAAACAACGAAGAAAGCGATAGGAAGCACGAGACGAAAATGTAGGCTGAGTCACACGTGGGTAAAAGCCCGCCCTACCGCTCATTCGAGCGGGCGGTTGCGCGGGGGGCCCTGTACATTGGGGGCCGTTTCTGGTAGAATCCTGGGAGAAATCGTGGCAGACTCCGAGTTGCTCTGCGAGGTGGGCGAGAGATGATTCTACCGTGGCGCGTTGATGTTCCCGAAGACCGATGGCCCGTGACCAACTGGCTCATCATCGTCGCTACGATAGCGGTCTTCGGCCTGCAGATCCGCGACGCCCTGAAGCAAGGGGCCGCTCGCCCGCGTTCACATCCGGGCGTACGCGCCGTGCCCGCAGAAAGGCCCCAGAGCAGCCCGGCCGACCCCAACGCGCCGCCCCGCGCCCACGAAACCGTGCCGCACAGCATTACCGCCGCCCTCGTACTGGATGGCTGGGGGCTCAAGGGCCTGCTCGGATACATGTGGCTACACAGTGGACTGATGCACTTGCTTGGAAACATGTGGTTTCTCTGGCTCTTCGGCAACGCCGTCTGTGCGAAGGTCGGCAACATCCGGTACTTCTTCCTGTATATTTCTCTCGGGGTCGCTGCCGGCATCGCCCACCTGTTGACCTCGTCCGGCCCGGCGATCGGCGCCAGCGGCGCCATCAATGGCGTAGTCGGCATGTATCTCGTGCTGTTCTTTGAGAACAACATCACATGCTACTGGTCGCTCATCATCATCTACTGGCGTCAGTTCACCGTCCGCAGCTTCTGGATGATCCTGTTCTGGCTGTTCTGGGACATCATCGGGGCCTTCTTCCTGGGGGCCGGCTCGAACACCGCCTACTTCGCTCACCTGGGCGGCTTCGCGGCAGGATTCGGCGTGGCCTTGTTGATGTGCCAGAAGGGGTGGCTCACGATGGAACGGTACGAGAAATCGCTGTGGCAGATGTGGCAGGAGCGCCGGCAGACGCACGCGAAGCCTTCGCTCGATCCAGCGTACAGCCAACTCGGGCTCGAATCCGTGCCGGTGGGGCCTGACCAGGCAAAGCATGTCCCCATGCCGGCCGCACCAGCCAAACCGGTCCCTTGCCTCGACTTGGACAATGGCTCCGTCATCTCGACAGACAACCTGATGTGCGCGACCTGCTCGTGCGGCAGGACCATCACCGTGTCGCGCCAATATGCCGGCAAGGTCGTCCGGTGTCCGGCCTGCAAGGGCAAGATCACGGTCCCGGACAACATCGAGCCGACGCACCCGGAAGCACGCCTATCCGCCCTGGCAGACAACGACGGATACGTCCGGTTCGCCTGCTCGTGCGGCAAGAGGATCAAGATGCCCGGTCGCTACGCAGGACGCCTGGGGAAGTGCCCGCAGTGCGGCGCCAAGGTGAGAATTCCAAAGCCCGGTGATGCCTACCGGACAAAGCAAGGATGAATCGGGGAAACTGGATTTGAACCAGCGACCTCTGCGTCCCGAACGCAGCGCTCTATCCAAGCTGAGCTACTCCCCGGTCGTCAAGGTTGCGACTATAGCACGCCCCTTGAGGGAATGCAAACTATAATAGATTCACCGGATCAATGTCAATAGCGATTTTCACAACCGGTCGAATCGGCGGGCTCGCGCGCAGACTGGCGAACAGCCGGCCCATCACGGCGGCATCGGGTGCTTGCACCACG
>CAYNQP010000325.1:2559-4947 GCA_964399325.1 uncultured Pirellulales bacterium | reverse complement strand
GCACCTGCCTGAACTGGGGCTGCATTCCGTCAAAGACGCTGCTGGCCTCGGCCCACCTGCTGCTGCAGGCCCGTCAGGCGAGCGATCTCGGGGTGGACATTCCCTCGGCGACGCCCAACTGGGCCAAGATTCAGCAGCGAAGGGAAGCCATCGTCGCGGGGCTGCGCAAAGGGATGATGGGTTCGGCCAAGGCCACCAAGATGACCTATATCGAGGGAACCGCGAGCGTGACGGGGCCGGGGAAAATCGCCGTCACGTCCAACGGCCAGGAGAGGCAGCTCGAAGCCGGTAAGCTCATCCTCGCGACCGGCTCGAAGTCGATCGAGATACCGAGCATTCCGTTCGACGGCCAAATTGTCATCAGCAGCAAAGAGGCCCTTTCCCTGCCGGCCATCCCGCGATCCCTCGTGGTCGTGGGCGGCGGCGTCATCGGCTGCGAAATGGCCTGCGTCTATGCGGCCATGGGCGCGAAGGTGACGGTCGTCGAGGCGCTGGAGCGGATCATTCCTATGGAGGATGCGTGGGTGAGCCGCTTGCTCGAACGCGAGTTCAAGAATCTCGGCATCGACGTCATGACCGGCCAGAAGGTGACCTCGGTCGATAAGAGCGCCGCGCCGGCCCAGGTGATGCTGGCGAGCGGACAGTCTATTGAGGCCGAGAAGGTGCTGGTCTCCGTCGGCCGTCGCGCGTCGGTGGATAAGCAGATCGTCGATGCGTTGAAGCTGGAGATGAACGGGCCGGCCATCAAGGTCAACGCGAAGATGGAAACGAACGTGCCCGGCGTGTACGCCGTTGGCGACGCGGTCGGCACGACGTACCTGGCGCACGGGGCGACCGCCGAGGGGGAAGTCGCCGCCGCCAACGCCACGGGTGGCGACGAGGAGCTGCTCGATTACGCGCTCATCCCCCGCGTGATCTTCACCTTCCCCGAGGTCGCTTCCGTCGGCGTCTCGGAAGAGAAATGCCAGGCCGAAGGTCGCGACATCTCCGTGGGCAAAGGCTTCTACAAGGCCAACGGACGCAGCGTCGCTCACAATGAAACCTTCGGGCAGATACACGCGGTTCGCGACAACGCGATGAACGAGATCGTGGGCATTACGATGGTCGGCGCGATGGCGACCGAATTCGTGGCCTTCGCCCGCACCCTGATCGGCACGTGCGAGCCCATCCGAAACATCACGTTCCCCCACCCCACCGTCTCGGAAACGCTCGAAGACGCGATGCACGAGGCTCTGGGACCCATACTTTTCGAGCAATAATGATGCCATATGATCGAATTACAGTGTCCACCCATGGCTAAGCAGACGACCGGTCACGTCCTGGACATTCAGGATCTCGGGCTGGGCAAGTATCGAGAGGTGCTGGCGCTCCAGCAGCGACTGCAGGAGGAGCGGCGTGCGGGCCGGTGCGGCGATACGGTGCTGGTCGTCGAGCATCCGCCCGTCATTACGCTAGGCGCGCGCAAGAGCGCCAACAAGCTGCTGGTCGGTGGGGACGAACTGTCGCGACGGGGAATCGACCTGGTGGAGATTCGTCGCGGCGGCGGCACGACGGCGCACAACCCGGGGCAGTTGGTCTTCTATCCGATTCTGAGCCTGCAACAACTCGGGCTCGGCGTCACGGAGTACGTCAGGACGCTTGAAACCATCGGCATCGAATTGCTGGAGACTCTGGACGTGACGAGCGAGAGACGACGCGGCCTGCCGGGCCTCTGGGTAGGCGAAAGGAAGATCGCCTCCATCGGCGTGCGCGTCTCTCGGTTCGTGACCTATCACGGGATGGCGATCAACATTCAAAACGACTTGACCATCTTTGATTTCATGGTCCCCTGCGGCCTGGACGGCGTGCAGATGACCTCGGTCCAGAAAGAGACGGGCCGGACCAGTGACATGCAGAGAACCAAGGGGCAACTGGCCTCGCTGCTCCGGCGGCACTTCGGCGGAGGGCCGTCATGAGCGCCAGCACGAAACGACTGCCCCCCTGGCTGAAGCGCCCCTGGCCGACAAGCCATAGCTTTCAACACACCGAGCAGACACTCCGCTCTCTGGGACTCCAGACGATCTGCACAGACGCGAATTGCCCCAACAAAGGCGAATGTTGGGGTCGCGGCACGGCGACGGTTCTGGTTCTGGGAAATATCTGCACCCGCAACTGCAAGTTCTGCTCGGTGGGTACGGGCCAGCCTGCCCCGCCGGACCCGACCGAGCCGGCGCGACTGGCCGAGATGGCCAGAGAAATGAAGCTGAGATATCTGGTCATAACCAGCGTCAACCGGGACGACTTGCCCGATGGCGGGGCCGAGCACTTTCGAGACTGTATCGTCGAGGTCAGGCGGCAGCAGCCGTCCATGAAATTCGAGATCCTGACGCCCGATTTCAGAGGGTGCCA
>CAYNQP010000325.1:0-2459 GCA_964399325.1 uncultured Pirellulales bacterium | reverse complement strand
GGCAGCAGCCGTCCATGAAATTCGAGATCCTGACGCCCGATTTCAGAGGGTGCCAGGCCGAGGCGCTCGACACCCTCGCAGAGGCGTTGCCGTTCGTTTTCGCCCACAACGTGGAGACGGTGCCCTCACTCTATCTGAAGGCGCGTTGCGGCGGAGATTACGCGATGTCTCTGCGCCTGCTGGAAATGGCCAAACCCCGCTTTGGCGAGGGGCAAACCAAGTCCTCAATCATGCTCGGCCTGGGCGAGACGGACGACGAGGTAGTGCAGGTGCTACAGGATCTGCGTCGAGTCGGCTGCGATCGCATCACCCTCGGCCAATACCTGCGGCCTTCCCGGGAGTCACTCGATGTCGTCGAGTACATCCGGCCGGAGAAATTCGCCTGGTGGAAAGAGCAAGCGATGGGAATGGGCTTCTCCTGGGTCCAGTCCTCCCCCTTCGCGCGCAGCTCATACTTCGCCGAGCAAGAAGACACCCGATAGGTCACTGGGCGATTGTCACTGCCACGGTTGTCACATTATCGCCGATGGCTCTTTGGAGATAAGAGAATATGGCATATACTTTATCAGGCTATTGAAGGTTACTGCAACTTTGCTTGTCACACCATGATGCCACTGGGGGAAACATGAAACGGCCCGAGAGTGTCACCCGCCAACGCCGTGGCGGTGCCACGCTGATCCTGTCTCTCGTCTTTATCGTAATATTCTCGGCGCTGGCCACCGCCCTGGCCACCATGTCCGGCGCCAATGTCCAGATCGCTGAGAACCACCGCAGGCTGCAAACGACGCGGGCGTGCGCCGCATCGGGCCTGGAGGTCATTCGGTGCTGGATGAGCAACGTGTCCATATCAGGAACGACCGAGCCCGGCGCGCGCTTCGCCCAATTGGGCGCCGAACTGCAAGACGTGCTGACCGCCGCCGGCATTACCAACCTCAATCTGGTTTGCAGTGGCTCGACCATCACGATCTCGGATGTCTCGCTGAGTTCCGCCCACGGAGAGAGCTTCTCGGCTGTGCTGACCGCGCTCGACAATGACAACGTCCGACTCGACGTGACCGGCCACTTCAGGTCGCTTGACCGGACGATACGCTCGAGCTACATCTTCGGCTCCCGCGCCAGCACCGTGTTCGACTTCGGGGTGGCGTCGAAAGGTCCCGTCTCATTGGTGGGAAATGTCGAACTGGAGGGCGTCAACCTCGAAGTGGAGTCCAATGCCTATATCGAGAGCCTCAACGATCTGTTGGCCCTGACGATTCAAGGAAATTCGCACATTGCCGGCAGCGTAAAGATCGTCAATAGTCTGGCCTACGTGAACTTGCAGGGGGGCAAAGCCGGCATTGGCGGAGCCACCGGCGAAGAGGCCACCCAACCGCCCTATGTCACGTACCGTGTCCCACCCACGGAATTTCCCGAGATGGTGCCGGGACAATTCGAGAGCTACGCCACAACCACACTGGACCCAAACATGAGCACAAGCGCGGATGCTACACTGGAGAACATTCGCATCCCTGCCGAAATGAATCCGACTTTCTCCGGCCATGCCACCCTGAAAGGCGTGGTTTTTATCGAGACGCCCAACGTGGTGATCTTCACGGGAACCGCTGACGTAACAGCCATCATTGTTGGTAACGGAGATGAGACGGATGACTCTGGGACAAATCAAATCAGTTTCAGAGGGAACGTCAATAGCTGGCCGGTCAGTGAGCTGCCCCAGGAGCCCCAGTACGAGGGGCTGCACGATCAGATCGGCACGTTCGTGATGGCGCCCGGCTTCAAGGTGTCCTTCGGGGGCAGCTTCGAGGCATTGAACGGAGCCATCGCGGCCAATGGCATCGAATTCTCCGGTAACGCCGGCGGGATCATTAATGGCTCCATTATCAACTACGCCGACACGGAGATGACCCTCAGCGGCAACAGCGACCTCTACTTCAACCGGTCCGGGCTCGACGACGTGCCCACGGGATTTGTGCCGGAGCTTGTGCTGCGTTACGATTCGTCATCTTACTGCGAGATCATCTAAAGCACCCGACCGCCGCATGGAGGCAGATGTCTCCTGTGGAAGGACCGCGAGACGGTTCTTCTCTCCCACCTATAATACCGACCCGAGCCTCGCGATAGACGCATGCGGCCGTAAAATCGGACCGATTTCCCTGGTACCCGCCCTTTGAAACAGCGCTGCCATTTCTTATACTTAGGTTGGATTCGCGAGGTGGCATCGAGCTGAAATGATGAGGGTTTCGTCTGGGGAAAAAACATGCTCGCCGCAAGATTGTTCAATCCGAGGCACAGAGGCGCCACGCTGCTCCTCTCGATGATCTTTGTCCTGGTGTTTTCCGCACTGGCCATGTCGCTGGCCACGCTGTCCGGGGCCAACCTGCAGGTGGCCTCGAACCAACGCAAGGTGAACACGGCTCTCTATGCCGCCCAGTCGGGGCTGGAGTGCGCCAGGTACCTTGTCA
>CAYNQP010000324.1:0-4959 GCA_964399325.1 uncultured Pirellulales bacterium | reverse complement strand
CGCTCGCGCTGCGAGCTTATGGAGAATGATCATGAATAGCAAGATGACAAAACTGGCCGTCGCGGCGGCCATCATTATCGCGGTCCTGATCGGGATCAATCTGACCGGACGATCCGGCGTGGCCTTTGCCGACATCATCCAGCCGTTCCTGACCGCGCGGACCGCTACGTTCACGATGACCATGGAAGTGAAAGGGGCCCCGACCCAGACCTTCGACTGCATGTATGCCGAGCCGATTCGTATGCGGCAGACCAGCCACGAGCAGGGTGTCGTGGTCATCAGCGATCTGCTGCAAGGCAAGATCGTCACCCTCAATGCGGCACAGAAGCAGGCCGTCGTGATGGTGATAACGAACATGCCGGACGACCCGAACCAGAACCAGTTCAACATGTTCGGTCAAATCCGACAACGCATACAGGAGGCTCAGGACGCGCCGGACGATTCTGTCACGTTTCTGGGCGAGCGGCAGATCGAGGGCCGGACCATCGTTGGATATCGCGTTGAGAAACCTATGGTGGATCTCACCGTCTGGGCCGACCGGCAAACGAAACTGCCGGTGGAGTTGAAGAGCGTCACCGGACCAACAGCCTATACGATGACCGATATTGTCTTCGATGTTGATCTGGATGAATCGCTCTTTGACCTCACCATCCCGGACGGCTACGAAGTTGCCGGGACCTTGTATGCGGATGCCACTAAGCCGGCGGAGAAGGACCTGATCGAGATGTTCCGTATCTGGGCCGAACACACCGATGGCGGCCTGCCTTCCAGCGTGGACATGAACGCGCCCATGGCGTTCGTCCTGGCCCAGCAGACGAAACTGATGCAGGGCGGCCAGCAACCATCCCAAGAAGACATGCTCGGCGTGCAGCAGACCATTATGGACATGGGGCGCGGCATCACGTTCGTTCAGACGCTGCCTGCCGACAGCGATTGGCACTACGCCGGCAAGGACGTGACTTTCGGGGCTGCCGAGACCCCGATCTTCTGGTACCGCCCGGAAGGGGCCGAGACGTACCGCATCATCTATGGCGATATGACCATCGACGAGGTGCCGGCGAGTGAAGTGCCGACAACCTCTGAAGAGGATGCTGTCCCCGATGGCCAGGCTCTGGTTGACGAAGCCGTCACCTTGGGAGCGGATATCCCGCCCGAGAACCGCGGCATGGTGGCGCGAATGCTGAACCTGAGCGAGACGGACCTTATCCAAGGACTAAGGACCTTCGCCGAGCTTTCGGGCGGGCGCTACCCAAGCAAACTGGATGCAAAGTCCACCATGAAAGAAGCCGATGGCCTCGGGGCCGAAGTGCTTCATGATGTGTCCGACGAAACCAAGAAGCAGAAGATCCAGGACATTTTCTTCGCCACGGCCTATCGCGACAAGTTGGTCCGCGAGAAGAAGGATGTGGCCTACTGCGGCGACACCGTCTCGGCCACAGACAGCGACAAGGTCCTGGTCCGCTGGAAGATCGCTGGCGGCAAGTACCGCGTCGTTTTCGGTGACTTGACCGCCAGGGACGTGACCGCTGCTGAGTTGAAAGGTCTTGAGGGGCAATAGGTCGCCCTCGTTGTTGGCCGCGACATTCGGCGCGTGTGCGGACGCGCGTTCTACAGCTTCCAGGCCTTGGCGAAGGCTTGGAAGCTGCGGTCGTAGGTCCGCTCGACGTCGTTGGGGAAACAACAGGCCGGCAGTTCGCGCGAGGAGAGATGAAAACTCAGGCATTCGCAGCACATCCCTTTCTTGCCGCAGCCTGGGTAGGAACAGTTGCAGTGGGCCATGTTCTTGTCTTTCTTGCATTCCATGACGCGATGGTCTCCTATTGACGTTCACACGTTCAAAACGGGTTGCTCATGATCTTATACACACTCGCCCCGCATCCGAGGCATTTCCAGGGGCGCTGCCGGCGGGCGTCGAGAATCCAGAAGATCGCCCACAGGCCGGTCAGCAAAGTCAGGATCAGGTGGGGTACGTGGTTAATTCCCTGCCTTCCCACCGGCACCTGTTTCAGGCACTGGCCGCAATAGCCGCTGGCCTCTTCGAATCGATGGAATCGCAATGCCATCGCTACCGGATTCTAAGCTCATACAGGCTCACGCTGTACCCTGGTACCGTGAGCGTGTCGGACACGCCGGTCACCGGTTTCTCATCGATCATCACACTCGGCACTTTGCCCGGCTGATTGTAGGCCATCGGGTCGTTGTTCGCAATCACCCACACGCGCCCCGATCCTTCTAGGTCGGCGCCTTCGATCTGTAGCGGCAGGTCCCAAGCTTGCTCGGTGGGATTGACCACGGTGATCGTGAGTGTGCTTCGGTCGGCGGTCCAGGCGGCCGCTACGTCCAATGGATATGGGTCCGACGTCACCGCCACGGGAAGGGTGCCGAAACGGTTTCGATAGAGTCTCAGGACGAGCCCGGTGGTCTCCAACGCCGCGGCTGTTTTGGTGGTCTTGATCGCGCCGATGACGTTGACGGTCTGGGCGTAGTTGGCCATGAAGACCAGGTCGCTGCTGCGGGCCATCTCGTGCAGCCCCGCAGCGATGCCCAGCGCGTCCTTCATGAAGTATCGCGTCCCCAGCTCGCCGAAGACGTGTGGACCGTACCAGTAGTTCCATTCATCGATCGCGATGCGGATGTCCTTGTTCTTCAGCGAATCCAGCCTCTCGCGGTAGTCGCGATGGGCGTCGACGATTCTCCGCACGGCGTCCGGAATCAAGCTGGCGTGCCCCACGACCGAGTCTCTCTCCTGGCAATAGAAATGTTCGCTGATGAGGTTCATATTCTTGGCGCAGTCTGTTAGCATGCCTTCCGACCAGTTGCCGACCGCCCCGACCCCGATCAGCTTGATGCCGGGATCGACCGCCCGCATGGCCTGGGCAAACAGGTTGTGCTTTAGCACGTACTGGTCCAACGCCATGTAGCCAAGCTGCCAGGCGCCGAACATCTCGTTGCCGACGCACCACCAGGTGACATCGTAAGATTCGGCGTGTCCGTTGGCCGCCCGCCATTGGCCCATAGGGGTCTCGGTGGAACCGTTGGCGTATTCGACTTCCTGGGCGGCGGAGTGGTCGTCCCCGAAGCCGGAATTGACGGCGATCATCGGCTCGGCGCCCACCTCTCGGCAGAACGTCATGTACTCGTCGAGCCCGAAGTCGTTGTGCTCGATTCCCTGCCAGGCCGGGTTCCTGCGGGGCGGGCGTTTGTCACGCGGCCCAACGCCGTCGCGCCAATTGTAGCCGCTGACGAAGTTGCCCCCCGGCCAGCGATAGATCGGTGCGTTCAACTGCTTGAGCAGCTTCAACGTGTCGGCCCGCATTCCGTTGACGTTGTCGGCCGGCATCAGCGAGATCGTGCCGACAAAGGCGCTGCCTCGGCTGACGCGGACCTCCAGCATCGCCCGGTCGGTTGAGACACCGGCGGTGAAGCTGAGCGGACATTGGATGTACCGGTCCGCGTTGACGGTGAAGTAGGTCGACTCGCGCTGATTCGGCTCACCGCCCCAAACGAGAGAGACCTCGACGTTTGTTCCATCGCCGGCCGCCGGCTTGATCCAAACGCAGCCTTCGTACCTCTTCTGCACGACTAGGCCCAGCCCGCGCTGGCGCATCCCGGCGGCCGCATGGACCAGCGGTGTGTGGTCACCCACAAATGCATCTTGCCTTTCCATCGTCACGCCGCTGGGGGATCCGATGATCTCCCAGGACGATTGTTCGCTGCCAACCGAGTGGAAGAATTTCCGATCCTCCAGCATTTCGGCCCAGATTCCGCCGTAGATGCAGCGGCCCAGATGTTCGATGAACTGGCCGTAGATGTATTTCGAGATAGGCGCACTTGTGTCGCCGACGTCAATTTGGACCCTGGGGTCGATCTGGCGTGTCGAAAGGAATTCCAAGGCGATGTCGTCGAACCAGGCCGTGCCGGTCGATTGGCCCCAGCCGCCCAGCAGGCAGTTGATCTGGACGGCATCGTTGCCGCCCGTGTCGAACTCGGCCTCGACCTGCGTCCAATCTTGCGTGCCCGCGATCACCTGGGTCCGCGCGGATTGGATGTTGTGCAGATTCAGCAGGGCCCCCCTGCCCGAACCGGCCTCGACACTCTTGGTCTTGATCCAACCGGTCAGTCGATAGCGCGAGAAGGGTTTGACCGGAACAGAGGTGAGCCAGCTTGCATCGCCGCCTTGGGTCGAGGCAATCATGACACACCGTCGGCCTGTGTGGCCGTCCTGGGCATATTGGAGTGTGGCCTCGCCTCCGTATGTTCGGGGTGTCCATCCAAGGGGATTGTCTCCCGTGGCCCTCTCAAACGATGGATTCGCGAGCATGCCCGCGGCCAGGGCGGGTTCGGCCGCGGAGCCCTCTCGGGCCAGCCAGACGGCCATCTGCCCCGGCCCGCGATGCGCCCACGCGTAGTACGGAATCGCAGTGAAATCCCGAACGCTTCTTACAATGGACTTACCATTGTCGGCATAGACCAGCGCGGTGGTTTTGCCTCGCAGTACAGTGACGCCGCCCAGCAGATCCTCCCGATGCACGGCCCGTAGCGACGTAATGTTGTCAAGCATTAGGTTGAAGATACCACCGCGATTGTCGGGCCATTCGGCGCAGTAGACGAGCGGTCCCCTCTCCAGGGCCGCGCGGCTCGCATTGGACTTCACCAGATCGTTGGAGATGACTCGCCGGATCGGCATGGGGAAATACAGTTCGATTACGTCGCCCTTGCTCCACTGACGGTCCAGGCGGGCAAACCCCTTGTCAAGAATCAGGCGTGCGGCTGTACCATTGATCTTCAGACCGATTCTTGTCTCCAGCGTCTCCCTGTAACGGTACAGATCGCTCGGCACGGGCTCGCCCCGGGTCCAGCCGGGGACCCGGACATAGATCGTGAATCGGCCGGTTTGCTCCGGGTCAACGGTCAGCTTCACTCTGCCGTCCCAGGGGTACTCGGTCTCTTGTGTCAAGC
>CAYNQP010000323.1:0-4970 GCA_964399325.1 uncultured Pirellulales bacterium | reverse complement strand
CATCCGGTCGATTCTAGAAATACCCGGCGTGGAAATTCTCCGACAGGCTCCTAGTGAGTATCAAGTTGTCGTGGCGCCAAAGGTTTGCCCACGGGGACGGGTGGGACTGCTGCGGAGCCTGCGTGCGGCCGAGGTTTTGCTTGCGCGGGGACATGGCCATTGACCCGAATATCCTGTATGATGCACGCAGGCTGGCTCTGCAACTGGTGTGCGTGACCGTCGGGCGGCAGTCGATTTGCACTGAGTTCAGTGGACGGAAGACGGCCGCCTTACGGGAAAATGGCCCCGCGGGTGGCGAATCGAAGGTCGAGTCTGTAGCTTGGGTGTTTTGGCAATGGGTGACAGCTCAGAAGCACGTATGGATTTCTCTCGGCGGTACAACGTCAGCTACCTCGACCCCAAACTGCCGCGAGCCAGCCTGAAGCAGGCACTGCGGCATTACGTGGCCTCGGCACTAATCTACGGCGGAATATTGCTGTTTCTGTCGTTCAACCCCTGGTTCCGCGACCTGTTGCTGCGGGTCCAGGTGGGCGGCACGACGGCGTTGGTCTGGTATCGCTACGCTTATGTCGCGTATCTGCTCATCGGTGCGGTTGTCTTCTTCGGTTGGCGGCCGCGGTCGCTGTGGGTCTCCAAGAACCTGTGTATCGCCGGCTATCTGGGCCGAGTGGCCAGGCGGTGTCTTCGATCGCCCCAGCCGCAAGCCCCGATCTCTTTGCGGCCGACGTACGAAGAGACGCACGCAATGATGTTTCTCGCGGTCAAGACGTTCTACGGGCCGCTGATGGTCTGGTCCGCCTTGACGGAATGCCCCAAGATTCCTCGACTCTTCGAACAGATTCAGGCGCAGCAATCCTGGGGGAGTTTCTGTGACACAGGGCACATGCTGTTTGTGACGGTCGTCTTCTTTCTGGATTCGGCGCTGTTCACAGTGGGCTACCACAGCGAATCCGGGCTGATGCGTAACAGGCTGCGCTACGTGGAGACGAATCCCCTGCACATTCTGGTCTGCGTGTGCTGCTATCCGCCGTTCAATATGCCGACGACCACTTTCTTCGGTCCGTCGAACCGGGATCCCTACATTGTCTTTGCGGGTGATCCGACGCATCCGGTGACGTGGATTCTGCGCGGACTGGCCGCACTGTCCCTGCTCCTGCTCCTTGCGGCCTCGTATTCACTGTTCACCAAGGCCAGCAACCTTACCAACCGTGGGATCGTGCACTGGGGGCCCTATCGTTACATCCGACACCCGGGGTATTTGGCGAAGAACATGTATTGGCTCATGACCTCGATTCCACTGTTCTTTCCTGATACGACAAATCAGCTATTCAAATGGTCGGACTACCTGGTGTTCTGCGTCATGTCGGTCGGTGGGTTGATCGGCTGGGGCACGATCTACTTTCTGCGCTGCATTACGGAGGAACGATTCCTGATGCGCGATCCGGATTACGTGGCGTATTGCCGGAAGGTGAGGTACCGTTTCATCCCGGGTGTGTATTGAGCCAAGGCCAGGTGCTGTGTAGAGTCATGCTACCTCGAAACCGCGTTCGCGAAGTGAAGGTGTTGGCATCCAAATCACAGTGACAGGAGGCTAAGAATGCCAGACAGATATGGCTTGATCACACGCAGTTGTCTCGTTCTTGCCGTAGGGATCACCGTTCTCGGTTGTTGTAGTGCCGGGGCCGCCCAGCCCGACGTGGGCAGTTCAGGCAAGACCCGTTTCCAATTTGACTTTGGGACAGGGAAAGTTGCTCCAGGGTATGTTCAGGTCTTGGCAACGACGATCTATACCGACGAGCAGGGCTATGGGTTCGAGCCCGGATCGACGGTCGAGTCGGTGGATTGCGGCGGGGATGACGCGTTGCGCGACGATTTTGTCACCGGGCGGAAGCCCTTTCTCTTCTCGGTCAAGGTGCCCGAGGGCAATTACCGTGTGCAAATGATCTTGGGTGACGGCGCCGGCGAATCGGCCACGACCGTCAAGGCCGAATTGCGTCGTTTGATGCTTGAGAACGTACGCACGCCTGCCGGCAAGTTCGAGACCCGGACGATTGTCGTCAACGTCCGAACGCCCCAAATCGCCGGCAACGGCGAGGTCCGTCTGAAAGACCGCGAGAAGACGACGGAGTGGGGGGCTTGGGACGACAAGTTGACGCTCGAATTCAACGGCACGCGGCCCTGCATCTGTGCGATGGAAATCTCCCGGGCGGACGACATTGCCACCGTGTATATCCTGGGTGACTCTACCGTTTGCGACCAGCCGCGCGAGCCCTGGAATAGCTGGGGACAGATGCTGACCCGGTTCTTCAAGCCCGATGTGGCTATTGCCAATCACGCCGAATCCGGAGAGTCCATTCGCAGCTCCCTCGGTGCCGGACGCGTCAACAAAGTGATGAGCTTGATGAAAGCGGGGGACTACCTGATCGTGCAATTCGGGCACAATGACATGAAGGACCGCTCGCCCAACGCTTTGGCGACATATGAAGCGAACCTCAAGAAACTCGTTGCCGACACGCGTGCCAAGGATGCGACGCCCATACTTGTGGCGAGCATGGAGCGCAAGAGCGGTCTGAGCAGGGACACGCTGGGACAATACCCCCAGACGGTGCGACAGGTGGCCACGGAAGACAACGTGGCGTTCATCGATCTGCACGCGACCAGCAAGATCTTCTACGCCGCTCTGGGGCCGGACCTCGACAGCGCGTTCCAGGATGGCACGCACCACAACAACTACGGCAGCTATGAATTGGCCAAGTGCATCGTCCAGGGGATCAAGGACAATAGGCTGGACCTCGCCAACCATATTGTGGATGATTTCCAGGGGTTCGATCCGAGCAAGCCCGATCCGGCCGACGGCTTCACCATGCCGGCCAGTCCGGCGGTTTCGATGGTCAAACCTGAGGGAGACTGACCTGGGCGAACCGACGGTGGATTCGGGATGGAGTGGCGAACAGCCGAGGGCAAGGATACGATTCTCATCTAAGGGAGGTATCGAGCAATGAAATGCACGATGACGGTGCTGGCCGTGGCGGTGGTAACGTCGGTTCTTCTGACGGGACTGGGCTGCCAGAGCAACATGACACCGCGAGAACCGGAGTTGCTCTCGCTTCAGGGTAACTTGGGGGTGCATGACCCGGTCATCATGAGAGAAGGCGATACATTCTATGTCTTCTGTACCGGTGGCGGCAGGCGCACCGGCGTTACCCCTATTCGCTGCTCCAAAGACATGTATAACTGGACCCTTTGCGGGTATGTCTTTGACCAGCTTCCCGAGTGGGTAAGAGAAGAGGTCCCTCGTGCCCGTGATGCTTGGGCGCCGGACATCTCCTATTACAACGGCAAGTACCATCTCTATTACTCGGTATCGAGCTTCGGCGTGAATGACTCTGCCATTGGGCTGGCTGCCAACGTGACACTGGACCCCAACAGCCCGGACTACGAGTGGGTCGATCAGGGGATGGTGGTCCGCTCGCGCGCAGGTGAAGACGACTTCAACGCCATTGATGGGAACCTGGTCATAGAGGACGAACGCAATGTGTGGCTGTGCTGGGGGAGTTTCTGGGGCGGCATCATGATGCGACGCGTCGATCCGGACACGGGCAAGCTCTCCGCCGAAGACACGACGTTGCACCGTCTGGCCAGTCGTCCGCGGAAGGCGGAGCATCAGACGCCACCTGAAGAGGGCGCTATCGAGGCTCCGTTCATCATCCGGCACGGTCGATATTGGTATCTGTTTGCCTCCTATGATTTCTGCTGTCGCGGGGCCGACAGTACGTATAACATTCGAGTCGGACGCTCGCGGCGCGTCACCGGCCCATACGTGGACAGGGACGGCAAGCCGATGACCAAGGGCGGCGGAACGAGGGTGCTTGAAAGTACGACCGGCCCCTGGGTAGGTCCCGGTCACCAGGCGGTCCTCCAGGAGAAGGGCGGGGACTATCTCGTATTCCACGCTTACAACGCCGAAGGCGGTCGACCTAGATCGCGATTGTTTATCTCGACCATGGCCTGGGAAAACGGCTGGCCGCGTGTGGCGGAGCTTCCGTAGTCGTTGTCTGGATCAAAATGCGCTGCACGCGGATCGAGTAGGGGCGAATAATCATTCGCCCTGACATTGGACGTTCACCGCCCGCAATACACAAGGAGTGCATTTAAGGAGGCAAGAAATGAAAACGCGTTTGATCCTTGTTACGGTCTTTCTTTTGTCCACCCCAGGCGGGGTGTTCGGTGCCGATTCAGATATTCGGCTGAATTCTCTGGGTTTTCTTCCAGCCGCGGCTAAGAAAGCTTCGATTGTCGCGACGTGTTCCGAGTTCACGGTGAAGAAAGCCTCGGACGGTGCTGTCGTCTATTCCGGCGCCGTGACGGGGCCGGCGCACCAGGACGATGTCAAGCAGGATGTATGGATCGCGGACTTCTCCACGGTCAGGGACAAGGGGAAGTTCTACCTGGATGTGCCTGGGGTCGGCCGCTCCATCGACTTTGAGATTGGTGACAAGGTCTACGATTTCGCCTATTACACCGCGATGAGGGGTTTCTATCTCTGGCGCTGCGGCATGGCGGTGGTGGGCGAACACAACGGTATCCGCTATGCCCAAGCGGCGTGCCACATGGACGATGCCTATCAGGACTATATGGGCATCGACGACACCTCCAAGAGAGATGGCACGGGGGGTTGGCACGATGCGGGGGATTATGGCAAGTACACGGTCAACGCCGGTATCACGGTAGGGTGCCTGTTCATGGCCTGGGACCATTTCCAGGACAAGCTCAAAGACGTCTCCCTGAATCTTCCTGACACCGCGCCGGGCTATCCGGATTTCCTCAAAGAGCTCAAATGGGAGACGGACTGGCTCCTGAAGATGGCCTATCCCGATGGTTCGGGAAGGGTCTCGCACAAGCTGACACGGCTGAACTTCTCCGGCTTCATCATGCCGGAGAAGGACACGGAGAAGCGATATTTCACGGAT
>CAYNQP010000322.1:0-4978 GCA_964399325.1 uncultured Pirellulales bacterium | reverse complement strand
CAAGAAGTGCCTTTCGCCATTGTTAAGGCATCTCCAGTGTGTCGGCTCTACAAATCCCCTGAACAACCTTACAACAGATGTAAGGTCACCTTTATCAAGCTCATAGAATTTGTAGTTGAACTGCAGCATGTCGATGAAGTCAAGCACAGTTCCCCTCAAAGAAGCATAAATCCTTATCTCATCATAGTTTGACATCATAAGGTTCACTGAAGTAAAAGGGTACACCATCCTCTCGAACATGGATATTGCGGAAAAGCGGCTGCCTCAGGATGGTCGTATCAAGCGAAATATCGCCGGCCAGGACATTGATTTTCGTGTTTCGTCCCTGCCGGCCAATCACGGTCCCAGCGTGGTCCTGCGTATTCTGCGGCCCGATGCCGTCAACATCGGCATTGAATCCTTGGGTTTTGAGCAGGGTAACTACGAAATATTCCAGCGGATTATCAAGCGACCCAACGGCATCTTCCTGGTGACCGGACCGACCGGTAGCGGCAAGACGACGACGTTGTATGCGGCCTTGCAGGAGTTGAACAAGCCCGACAAGAAGATTATCACGGCCGAGGACCCCGTCGAGTACATGTTCGCCGGCATGAACCAGTGCCAGGTGAAGGAGGATATCGGCCTGACATTCGATAAGATCCTTCGGTCCATGCTGCGCCAGGCGCCGAACATCATCCTCGTCGGCGAAATCCGCGATGGCGAAGTGGCAAATATTGCGATCCAGGCAGCTCTGACAGGCCATTTGGTGTTTAGTACGCTGCACACGAATGATGCGTGCGGCGCGATCACGCGTTTGGCCGATATGGGTGTCAAACCCTTCTTGGTGGCCAGCTCTATTCAGGCAATTATGGCCCAGCGGCTTGTACGCGTTATATGCAAGAAATGCAAGGTTGTGCATGAGAACCCCGATCCGCACCATCTGCGTCTGGTCGGAATCGATCCGGCTGAGATCAAGACGCGTCCCGTTTACAAAGGGGCCGGATGTAGTGCCTGCCAGAATACCGGGTACAAAGGTCGGCTTGGCATCTTCGAAATGATTGAGATGAATAGCGAGCTGCGGGAATTGGCGTTCAAGCGGGCGACGACCGCGGAACTGCGTCGAGGAGCAAAGGCCAGCGGGATGCGCCCATTGGTCGAGGATGGTAGGATGAAGATCTTCAAAGGGATCACTACCGCAGAAGAGGTCTCTCGAATCACGCAGACAGAGGGAGTTGCAGCGGAATAAAGGGTTTATTGGCAGAGGATCACTAGATGGCAACACTGAACATGGATCGAATTCTCCAGGCGTGCGTCTCACAGGGTGCGTCTGATATTCACATCACCGTGGGGCGTCCGCCGGTGCTCCGTATGGACGGGCATCTCCGGTCGCTTGAGACAAAGGTGCTCGAACCGGACGACACGGTGGCTCTGATGAAGAGCATCACTCCGGAACGGGGTCAACAGGAACTCCAGGAAGAAGGCGGTACTGACTATGGCTTCGCCTTTGGCGATGCAGCCCGGTTCCGTGTTTCCGTGTTCAAGCAGAAGGGCAATGTCTCGATTGTGCTACGCCAGATTCCGAACAAGATCCTGACGTTCGAGCAGCTCGGTTTGCCAAAGATCTGCGCCGCCCTGTGCCGGCGGCCTCGTGGACTTTTCCTGGTTACCGGACCTACGGGAAGCGGCAAGACCACGACGCTGGCCACGATGATCAACTACATCAACGAGAACTTCGACCGCCATATTATAACCGTCGAAGACCCCATCGAGTATTACCAGCCTCACAAGAAATCGATCGTCAACCAGCGAGAGATCGGGGTGGATGTGCCGAGCTTCGGCGAAGCGCTGCGGCGTGTGCTGCGAATGGATCCCGACGTCATCCTGGTGGGTGAGTTGCGCGACCTTGAGACGATTGAGGCGGCGGTCCGTGCCGCCGAGACGGGACACTTGGTTTTCAGTACGGTCCACACCACCAGTGCTGCCGGCACGATTAACCGAATCATCGACGTGTTCCCGGTGGACCAGCAAGAACAGATACGAATTCAGTTGAGCGGTAACCTGCTGGCGGTGCTGAGCCAGGCGCTGTGCCCGCTGGCGACCGGACGTGGCCGGGTCGCGGCCTATGAATTCCTTGTTGTTACCCCGGCCATCGCCAACCTAATCCGCGAGAACAAAACATATCGTATCGACTCCAGCATACAAACCGGCAAGAAACTCGGCATGCAGTTATTGGACGAGCATCTCTGGCAGCTCTACGACAGCGGCAGGATCACGTTAGAGGAGATGATAGACAAGGGACGGCAACCGGGTGCCTTGCAGGAAAAGGCGGTGGCCAAGATGACTGCGGCCAGGGGCAAGATGAAGAAGAAGGCAGCGGAAGCGGCAAAGGAACTGGAGGATATGGGGCCGCTCCTCAAGACGTAACCGTCTCAGGGCGGGGGGTAATCGCTGTTTCTGAGAGATACACGCGTGGGGGCGGGTTCACCTAAGCACAGGGCTACGACTGTTGATATGGGTAGTGTAGAGAATCGCTTTGTGTGAACGCTGTGTCTCGTTAACCATGTGTCCTATGCGCACTTTTCCTTGAAATAAGTGTTTACTATGTTATAATGCGGATGTACTCGATTATAGGGTCTTTAAGGGTTTCGAGAAATGGGAAAGATGAAGACGGCTATAAAGCTCCCTCCGGTCGAGCAGTTGCGCGGCCGGCCCTTGGGTCGAATCCTGATGAAGATGGGTGTCCTGAGCCGGGAGAAGGTCCATGAATGCCTGACCATTCAGAAGCAGCGGGGTGGGACGGTGCGGATCGGCGAGATCTTTGTCGAGCTGGGCCTGGTTGATGAGACGCAGTTGCAGGTGGCCCTGGCCGCGAAGCGAGGGATGCAATATGTCAGTATTGATGGGCTGGATATCGGGTCTGAGGTGATCGAGAAGGTCCCGGCCCAGATGGCCAAGACCTACCATATCGTTCCGATCGAGTACAAGAAGGAAAAGAACGAGCTGACAGTGGTTCTCGACAATGTGGAGAATTTCAGGGCCACGGACGATCTGCGGACACTCATGGGGTTCAACGTGATTGCGAAGATGACGGATCGCGATGCCCTGGAAGGCGCTCTGAAAAAGCACTATGAGACCGAGGACGACAATATCACGGAGTTGATCGACGAGATTCAATCTGACGCCTTCCTGGCGGAGTTCGAGGGGAGAAACCAGAGCATCGATCTCGACGAGTTAAAAGAATTGTCGGAGTCGAACCCTGTCAAGAAGCTGCTCAACCTTGTCCTGCTGCAAGCCATCCGGGACAAGGCCTCTGATATCCATTTCGAGCCGTTTGAGAACGAATACAAGATGCGCTATCGTATCGATGGCGTTCTCTACGAGATGATTCCTCCGCCGAAGTATATCGCTACGGCTTTGAGTTCCCGAATCAAGGTTATGGCGAGCCTGGATATTGCGGAAAGGCGTATGCCTCAAGACGGGAGAATCTCGCTGACTGTGCAGGGCAACCCGGTGGATTTGCGCGTGAGCGTTCTGCCGACGATGTTTGGCGAGAGTGTGGTCTTACGTGTCTTGGACCGAAGTCAACTCAGTTTTGACCTTGAGAAGATGGGATTCCAGCCGGCCGACCTCAAGCTCATGCGGCTACTCATCAAGAAGCCGAATGGGATCGTGGTCGTAACAGGGCCAACGGGTAGCGGCAAGACCACCACCCTCTACTCGGCGCTGAACGAGCTCAACTCGATCGATGTGAAGATCATCACGACGGAGGATCCCGTTGAGTACGACCTTGATGGCCTGGTTCAGGTGCAGATGAAGCCGGATATCGGGTTGACCTTCGCCCGATGTCTGCGTTCGATTCTGCGTCAGGACCCGGATATTATCCTCGTTGGCGAGGTGCGCGACCTTGAGACGGCCGAAATCGCCGCCCAGTCGTCCTTAACAGGCCACTTGGTGTTCACGACGCTTCACACGAACGACGCGCCGAGTTCGGTCGCGCGTCTTCTGGATCTGGGAGTCGAGCCGTTCCTTATCACCGCGACGGTGGAAGGGGTCGTAGCACAACGGCTGGTGCGACGAATATGCGCCAACTGCAAGACGCCTTTCGATCCGGATGAGTCGCAACTGCGGGAGTTGGGCCTGACGGAAGACGATATCAAGGGCAAACAGATTTACTACGGCCGAGGCTGTAGCCGGTGCAACGGGACCGGGTACAAGGGCCGAGTCGGCATTTACGAGATCATGGTTTTCACGGAGGAGATCCGCAATCTCATCATGAATCGCGCGTCGTCGAACGTGTTGCGCGTTGCCGCGCAGAAGGCAGGGATGCGGCCGCTGCGGGAAAACGGTCTAGTTGCAATCTTCGACGGCATCACCACCATTGACGAGGTGGTGAAAGAGACGATCACGGAAACATAAGGGCGTTTGGTGACGGATGTGTGACAATAGGATGGATGGATTGAAAGTGAGGTAAGAAGATGCCCGTCTTTCAGTATGTGGCTTTGGATTCGCAGGGTGTGGAGATCAAGGATGAGATCGAGGCCCTCAGCGAAAAGGAAGCGATCAGTAAGATTCGCAACATGGGGTATTTCCCCACGAAGGTCCGTTCGAAGGCGGCAACCAAGGCGACGGGCAAAGCCGCGGTAAAGGTCAAGAAGCGGCGGGGCGCCGGCGCCAAAGTCAAGGTCAAGTTCGTCACGGAATTCGCCCGCCAGCTTTCCACCCTGCAGGATGCGGGCTTGCCAATTCTGCGATCTCTGCGAATTCTCGAAGAGCAGCAGAAGTCGGGCAATTTCAAGCGCATCATTGGGTATGTCGCCGATGATATCGAGGGCGGCTCGACCCTGTCGGAAGCGATGGCAAAGTATTTTCGCTGTTTCGACCGGTTGTTCGTGAACATGGTGGCGGCCGGCGAGGCGGGCGGTGTGCTCGACCTGATTCTGTCTCGTATCGCGGACTTCAAGGAGAAGGCGATTCGCCTGAAGGCACGCGTCAAGGGGGC
>CAYNQP010000321.1:0-4979 GCA_964399325.1 uncultured Pirellulales bacterium | reverse complement strand
CCATCTATGAAATCGCCGCTCGCAGTGTTGATAAGGCCGTTGAGCACTGCGTGCTCATCGACGACAAGGCGGCCTTTGTAGACGGCGCGGTCAGGGCCGGCATGAAAGGAATTCTCTACCACGATCTCGCACAAGTCCGGAAGGAACTGGAAGATCTCGGCCTGCCCCTGCACGAGGGGCCGGACCCCACCGGGGACGATGCTCCCAAAGGGAGGTGAAACGTGGGTTTGTTGCAGGTGCTCAAGAGCAAGCCGGTCCTGCTGCTGGACGGCGCGATGGGGACAGAACTGGACAAGAAGGGCCTGATGGCCCGGGGCAGGAACAATCTGGACGACCCTGATGCCGTCCTGCAAATCCACATGGCCTATTCGCGAGCCGGCTGCGACGCCCTGACGACCAACACGCTGACCATGAATTGCATCCACATCGAGACGCACAACGTGGGCGTATCGGTGCAGGAGGTCAATCGCGCCGGTGCGGAACTGGCTAACCGAGCCGCCGGCTGCGATCAGTACGTCTTCGGCGACATCAGCTCGACCGGCCAGCTTCTGGAACCGTACGGCACCTACAAAGAGTCGCAATTCTACGAGGCATTCAGAGAGCAGGCCGAGATACTGGCCCAAGCCGGCCTCGACGGGCTCATTATCGAGACCATGTTCGACCTGCGCGAGGCCCTTTGCGCCGTGCGGGCCTGCAAGGAGAACACGTCGCTGCCCGTTCTTGCCTCCATCGCCTTTGCGATGGAGCCGGCCGAGTTTGCCGAGGGCATTGCCGAGTGCATTCAAGCGGGGGCCCAAATCGTCGGCGGATGCTGCGGAACGACGCCGGAGCACATCCGCGCCGTCCACGAATTGATCGTGGCCACATAACCGCAACCGCCCGGCGGCCACTGAACTAATGAATTACCATCTGGTCATTTTGAAGAAGCCGTACCTGGATGCGATCATCAAGGGAGACAAGACCATCGAGCTGCGACTGACCAAGGGCAAAACGCACGCCTTCGGACGCGTCCTGCCGGGTGACAAGTTGTTTCTGAAGGTCAGCGCCGGGCTGGTCTGCGCAACGGCTACGGTCGCGGATGTCGAATACCACCCGGATCTCACGCCCCGGCAAATCACGGAACTGAAGCACAAGCACCACGACAGAATCGGCGGCAGCGACGCCGTCTGGCAGAGCAAGATGGACTGCAAGTGCGGGTTTCTGGTCTGGATGACCGACGTGCAACGGATCGAGCCGGTGCGGATCGACAAGAAGGACTGGCGGGCCTGGGTCGTGCTGAAGCCGGGAAAGGACTTCGGCCTGCTCCGGGCCGTGCAAGGACGATAGGAATGCCAAAGGAAGAACTTCAGCGCGGATTTGGCCTGTCAACCTCGACCTACGTGGTGATCGCCAGCATGGTGGGGACCGGGATTCTGGTCTCGCCCGGGTACATGATGGCCTCGCTGCAGAACTACCCCGTTATCTTCGGGCTCTGGGCCCTGGGCGGCTTGCTGGCCGTGTGCGGAGCGCTTTGTGTGGCGGAGCTGGCCGCCGCTCTGCCCCAGGCCGGCGGAGAGTACGTCTACCTGCGCGAGGCCTACGGCCCGATGCCTGCCTTTCTCGCCGGCTGGACGTCGTTTTTCGTCGGCTTTTCCGCGCCGCTGGCGGTGGCCGGCTACATCGCGGCGTTATACCTGCTGACGCCGTTTGGGTTAGCGGAGAAAGAGGCGGGCCTCCTTGTCCGGGTCACGGCCGCCGCCATCATCGTGGCGATCACGCTGCCCAATCTCATGGGCCATCGTCAGTCCGCCCGAACCCAGAATCTCACGACAGTCTTCAAGTTCGGCCTGTTTGTGGCCCTGGTCGTGCTGGCCTTTCTGTTCGGCCATGGGCGGCTGGCCCACATTGCCCAGGGCCAGTCGATTGGGAAGGTCCAGGTAGGGACCGCGGCGACGCAGTTGTTCTATGTCATGTTTGCCTACAGCGGCTGGAACGCCGCCAGCTATCTGGCCGGCGAGGTCAGGAATCCCGCCAAGACGCTCCCTCGGTCGCTGCTGCTCGGCACCGGACTCGTGGTCGTCTTGTATCTGGCCCTCAACCTTGTTTTTGCCTACGCCGTACCGCTGGCCGAGGTGGGATTCGACAACGCCGAGCGGGTCCCCCAGCTTGCGGTCGAGAATCTGTTCGGGCCGAGGGCCGGTGGCGTCTTTTCCGTGGCGCTGGGATTGGCGTTCCTGGCGACGGTAAGCGCCTTTATCATTACCGGCCCACGGGTTTACTACGCCATGGCAAGGGATGGACTGTTTCCCTCCGTGGCCGGGCGCATTAGCTCGAAGGGGGGAATTCCCGTTTACGCGATGCTGGCCCAGAGCATCTGTGCGGTTGTGATTCTATTCGTGACGGATTTCAAGAACCTGTACCAATACGCCTCGGTAGGGTTGTCGGTGTTTGCACTGCTTTTTGTCGGCGCCGTGTATGTCCTTCGCTGGCGTCGGCCCCGGATGGATAGACCGTTTCGCGTACCCGGATATCCCGTTGTTCCGGCCGTCTTCATGGCCGTGGTCCTCTTTATGACCGTGTACGCGTTCAAACAGTGGCCGAAACCTTCGGCATACAGCCTCGGCAGCATCCTCCTGGGTATACCCGTCTATTACATGTGGTCGTGGGTCCGGCGGTGCCGGGGATAGCTGTCTCCACGATAGGAATTCCTTCCGAAACCTGAAATAAACTGCCAGCGGATATCCGTCTACCAGAGCAGAACAGGCGTTACCGCAGACAGAAATCGACGCAAAAACCAGAGAGTAGCCAAACGGACGCTTCGCGGCCCTGAAGGCACGGAGGCTCAGCAAGCAGCAGCCTGGAAGAACCAGCCGTTCACTCGCCGAGGACAACCAGACGCTCATGCGTCATCCGCCGATGAGTGGCCGCCTTCGGCCACTCATCACTCTCTTTCAGGCAGACCGAAGGCGGACAGAGAAGCAGCCGGCAGGATCAAACCGTGATGGGATACTGGAAAACCGCCGGGGGCGGGGGCTACCGACAATCGGGCGGTAGATACACGGAATCGGCGGCAATGTGGAACTTTCTGCAGAGCGCGTCCAGCAACATCTCCAGCCGCTTGAGCTGGTAGTCCGTGGGCAGCGTCGATACGCCGTTTCCGATCAGACAGATGCGGATCACCGGCTCGGATGTCTGACCCAACCAAGCGGACGATTGCCTCTGCCATTTCTCGGTCGTCTGAATCTCGCCGTCGCTGGTGCCGATGCCGTTGCAGATCACGAAATGACAGTTCAGGTCGGCGACATCGGCCAGCTCACTCGCCTCGGCCAGCCGCTCAATGTTGCCGCTTTTCGTTCCGCTGAAGAATATGTCGATACTGCTCCACCGATCGGCTGATTGGGGCGCCTGCGAACGCAGGGCGTGGTCGACGGAATCGAGTCGGTAGTAGGTCGAAAGACAAAACGGACCTGCGGAGGGAGGATTGTTGCCGAGGGCCATCAGAACGACCGCGCCTGTCGTCATGGACACCAACAACGATGCTAAAACTTTGACTACTCTCGGCTGGCCCGACATAAAAACCCGACCATTCCAACCCTGTGGTCAGTGGAACTGCGCCCCATCGTCTGCAGGATAAACGATGGCTCCTGCAGGATGCGTTTCTTATATACGAGTCCATCGGCACTTGCCAGGGCGTTGCTGCAAAATTTGCCCAAAATTACTGAGCGCTATGGCCACCGCACCGGCCGTGACATGGACGTGCAGAGAATCGCGTTCAGAGACGCAAGAAAACGTCCCCACAAACACCTTGACCCTCCGAAAGATCACGACTATATTCCCAGAGTCGTCATGTCGTGTTCAGGGACTACAACACGCAAGACGCGGCTCAAGGCGCATGTTGACTGGCCTGAAGGATACCTGCTGCGATTGAGTCCGCTAAGAGAAAGGAGGACAACAGTGTCACAGTGGCGCGCCGTTTCAACCCAGGAAATCACCCAACTGACGCAGCAAGGCTGCACGTCCACCGACTGGTCGAAGGTGCACGTGGCCGAAGGTTTCCGCGCCGAGCGCGTCCGGGCCACGCAGTTCGGCGGCGAGATCAAGCTGGGCGAATTCACCCGAGACGTGTCGTTCCCAGGCGGTGTCTCCAAACCTGCGGGAATCTCTCATGCCACGCTTCATAACTGCACGATCGGCCACAACGTTTACATCAGTCAGGTTCGTAACTACATCGCCAACTATGTCGTCGAAGACGATGTGGTCATCGACAACATCGACCTGCTGGCGGTGGAAGGGGAAAGCTCATTCGGCAACGGGACCGAGGTGGCCGTGGTGAACGAGGCGGGCGGGCGAGAGATTCCCATCTACGATTATCTTTCGGCTCAAACCGCTTACGTCATGGCGTTCTATCGACACCGCCCCGCGGTGGTCGAGAAGCTCGGGGGGATGATCAAAGACTATGCGGCATCCGTGAGCTCCTCGCTGGGACTGATCGGCAAGGGCGCCAGGATCATGAACTCGCGCATCCTCAGGAATATCAAGGTCGGTCCGGCCGCCGTTATCGAGGGTGTCAACCGATTGGAGAACGGCTCGATAAACAGCAGCATTGAAGATCCTGTTTATATCGGACCGGGCGTTTACGCCGAAGGTTTCATCGCGTGCAGCGGCTCGAAGATCACCGACGGGACGATCATCTGCGAGTGCTTCGTGGGTCAGGGCACCGAGCTGGCCAAGGAATACTCCGCGGAGAATTCCGTCTTCTTCGCGAATTGCGGCGGCTTTCACGGCGAGGCGTGCGCCATCTTCGCCGGGCCGTACACCGTCACCCATCACAAATCCACGCTCCTGATTGCCGGCCTGTTCTCCTTTCTCAACGCCGGCAGCGGAACCAACCAGAGCAACCACATGTACAAGCTCGGCCCGGTCCACCAAGGCGTCGTCGAACGCGGCTCCAAGACCGGCAGCGACTCTTACATGCTCTGGCCCGCCAAGGTCGGGCCCTT
>CAYNQP010000320.1:1388-5054 GCA_964399325.1 uncultured Pirellulales bacterium | reverse complement strand
GCGTCGATTGGGACGACGAGACCCGCAAGGTGATCGAGAAGGACCAGGCCGACGAAGACGGTCACATCAGCCGCTGGAAGGCCCTGCTGGAAAGGGCTTGATCCTCGTCACTTCGCGGGCCTGCAGGACCGGCCTATGCCCGCCCACCACATCCACAAGAGGTAGCGCACTGGGGCAGAAATACTCGATTCGGGTCGGCATGTTGCCGATAGGGGAACAGGCGGTTGAAGAGATAATCGCATCCGCGCGTGACCGTGAATCGGAGCATCGCTATGAGAAGAGCCGTATGGGTAACCTCTACCATTCTGTTATGGGTCCTCGGCGCCGGATGTCAGGGGCGATATCAGCCGGCGCAGGCCCGAATTCAGGTAACGGTCTTTGAGGCTCCAGCCCGAATAGTCAGAGAGTACACACTCGAAACCAGAATGCGCAGGGTCCCTGATTCATCCTACTTCGTGTCGGTGATAAGCACAGAAGAGTTGCACACCATGCTGACCCGGCAAGACAGCACGACGCGAATGTTGTACGAGGACAATCGCATTGTCCGCGACTGGCCAAGAGCCCCCGACAGTTGGTCCTATTCCCTCCCGCGCGGCGACGCCGGATCGGACAGCGGCTGCAGCGGCGGTGGCGCCGGCTTCCTGGGTGTGCGTGGGCGTGACGATCACCTTGAGACTCGTATCAGGTACATTGTCAATCACCGCGGTCCCAACGGTCGCAAGGCTGTTGAGTCCAATATCTCGTTCGGATCCTACTTCCCGGTAGGTAGAGTTCTTCTATTCTGTGCGCCGTCGTGCCTGTCGCAGCAGCCGCCCCAGCTTCACGCGATTGCATTCCAGGTGGCTCAGGAAGACTGGACGCCCCCATACGACGAGGCGAAGCGCGGTGTGAGCACGTTTAGCCGTCCGGCTTTCAGCAGCGGACGACGATCCATCATTGATATAATGCAATGATGGCAAAAGGAAGCAGCCGCTGCATTCTTGTCCTTGAAGCAAAATCAGCGTTGCGTCGCGTTCGGAGCATCCATCTCGTCAGCTAACCTCAAACTCAAGGTCGCTGACATCCCCTGCAGCGGCTGCCAGTTTCACCGAGCCTCGGCGCGACATCTGTGCGGAACCGCCCTTCGGGTGAATCCACACCACCGTGTTGAATTAAGCTGTGCCGGAATCATTCACCCAGGGATGAGTGCGAGAGACCTCTGTGTGAGCAAAGAGAAAAGCACATCCCGGGCTCGAAATCCAAATCCGGACACCCCCCACGCCCAACGGGTTGTCAAAGACTAATATCGACGTTTGAGTCCACGCTGTAATGATGACTCATAGCCAAGACTATGTAGTACATACTACGGTTTGCAGACATTTGTTCTCGGACGTCTTTCAGCCGATGATGGCATCATGCGTGGGTGGAGGAAAATCGGCGCCGCCGGCGGCGTCGGCCTAGGTCGATTCCATCGTGCCGGGATCGTAAGAGTGGGCTGCTCTGGGTATCCAAACGCCACTGAAAAGGGTAACGAGGTGTTTCTGTATCCCGCGTCTCATCCCTTCGGTAATATCCTCTACAGGTCTCGGCGCATAGTGGAGGATTTCGCAGGCCAGGGCCCTGTAATCGACCGCCCCGCGGCTATGGGGAGCGTACGCGAGCACGGATTCTCCCGCACTGGGCGCCTCGGCCAACCTGGTGTTCCTGTGGATGACCGTATCGAAGACCAGATCGCCGAAGATGTCACGCATCTGCTGCTGGATCTGGCGACTGAACGTGCTGCGGTCCTCGACCAGGGTCAGCAGCAGGCCAATACTCTCCATGGAGTAGGGGTGAAAACGCTCGCGAATGATGTGGATGGTTTCCAGCAAGCGTTTGAGTCCTTCGAGGGCATAATAGTGCGCCTGAACCGGCACAATAACATCCGTACAAGCAACCAATGCGTTGAATGTCAGCACTCCCAGCGACGGGGGGCAATCGATCACGCACGCGTCATATGTGTCGCATTCCGGCCGGAGGGCGTTGCCGAGCAACAGTTGCTTATCGGGCACACCGGCCAACTCCAGTTCGGCGCCGGCAAGCAGGACGTTGCAGGGCGTCAAGTCAAGGTGCTTGATGTTTGTGTGCGTAATGACAGAGGCCAACTCTCCGTCGGGATTCAGCAGCACATCGTAAATGGTGCGATCGAATGAGTCCGGATCATGGCCTAATCCGATGGTGGCGTGCGCCTGAGGATCGAGATCGACAAGAAGGATGCGTTTTCCGAGTTCCGCCAGAGCCGCCGCGGTATTGATCGCCGTAGTGGTCTTGCCGCAGCCACCCTTTTGGTTCACCATCGCGATGGTCCGCATAGCCGCACCCGCCTTTCATATCTCGACCCGGATACCGGGCGTTCCGTGCCACTGCCACAATCCGGCATCCAGTTGCCCCCCGGCAGGGAGAGCTTTCCGCCCGACATTTGCAGGGTCATGTGTGGGCCTCCGGCCGGTACAAACATCCACCTTCCTGTGGAGTCTCACGATGCAGAAAGGGCGCAGGACACCTAATAAGCGGTTACCCTCTCCGTGGGATTGTTGCGTGTGCCCTCCATCCTATTGTTCTGTATTATACCGCAACGGAGCGTATTTGTCAATTGCCACGCTCCCGGATTCTGGGGAATTGTGGCCGGTCCGCGGCCTATCCCGCTGAATCCGGGCAGATTCCTGCCTGCTCACACCGTCTGTCCGTCCCCCGGCGGGATGCGAGCGGCACCAGACCCAGAAAAAAGCCTGCCGCCAAGACGCAGATGCCCCCCGTCCGGACTCCGACGGCCCGGCCGGATCGGCACTTTCGACGATGTGTCGTAGAGACGCAACATTTTGCTTCTCCCGCGCGTATCTCCAATGCATCTCTGATGGCACGCACGCCTGTCCAGAGATACGCATGCCGCCCAGTTGTGTCTCTACGGTTTCAGCGGCAGGAGGTAGATATTGCGGAACTCGATGGGGCCGCCTTCGCTTTGCAGGCCGATATAGCCGAACGTCGGGATCGCGCCGGTGCCCTCGTTCTGAAGCGTGCCGTTGACGTAGCAGCGAACCGAGTCGCCCGCGCAGTGAATGTCGTAGCTGTTCCACTGTCCGGCCGGTTTCTCACTGGTCGGACTCGTCTTCACGATGACCACGAACTGCCTGGCGGAATTCTGCCGGTCCACACCATCAACAGCGAGCCCGGCGCCGTTCATGAGAACGAAATCCCCGGCATTGCCGGCCTGGAGCTGGCACTCGATGCACTGCGGCCACACTTGGTCCGGCTCGTTGACGTGCAATAGCACGCCGCTATTGGTGGGCGTATCGGGCCAGCGCCATTCGACGTGCAGTTGGTAGTCCCGGTGTTTCTTCTCGGTGCGCAGGTAGCCGTTGACCTGTCCGGTGCAGTGGATCACGCCCTTTTCAACGCGCCAGATGTCGTTGACGTCGGCCGCCGGATCGGAGACAATCCGCTCCCACCCCGCGAAGTCCCGCCCATTCCAGAGCGTGACCTTCTTGCCGGAGGACTTGGCCCCCAACATGCCTTGACAACCCGCCAAAGTCAACAACGTGACCGCCGCTGCCACCGAGAATCCTGCCTTGCCCCTTGCTCGCGTCATCATTCTGCCCTCATGAACGAAAGAACCCTGGAAAAGACCCCACCGATCCGCTCCAGCCCTTG
>CAYNQP010000320.1:0-1288 GCA_964399325.1 uncultured Pirellulales bacterium | reverse complement strand
TTGCCGTCATCATAATTCGCTTCCTTTCATACCCCGCCGGCCTTCGCGAATCCACAGACAGGGACTTTCTGTGCCCACGACCGTTGTGTGCAGTCGTGCGGGCGGTGCATCGTTATCATTCCATCATCCCTGAAGGGAGCAAGAAATGGAGCGGAACAGAGATTTCCAGACCCTGTTGGTCGTCAGCGTCCTTGTAATGACCCTGTCGCGGCTGACCCTGGCCCAATACGGCGGCGGCACGGGCGACCCGAACGACCCCTACCAGATCGCCACGGCCGAGCAATTGACCTCCATCGGCTCGGACCCGAACGACCTGGCCAAGTACTTCGTCCTCGTGGCGGACATAGACCTGGACCCGAACCTCTCCGGCAACCGAGTCTTCGACCGGGCCGTGATCGCACCGGATGCGAACGACACGGCGTTTGGCTTCCAGGGCCCTGCCTTCACGGGCGTGTTCGACGGCCAGGACCATGCCATAGCACGCCTGGTCATCGACTCCAACTCCACTCACGCAGGGCTGTTCGGCTGGATCGACAGCGGTGGGCGTGTGCGCAATCTACGTCTGGTCGGCGGCTCAGTACGGGGTCAAGCCTTCTTTTCCGGCCGGGAGAGCGGCCCAAGCGGCGGTACCGGTAGTCTGGCAGGAGAGAATCGAGGTCTGGTCGTGGCCTGCCGTGGTGCGGTGCTCGTAAAAGGGACGTACCAGGTCGGCGGCCTGGTAGGGTACAATCCCGGCGGGACGATCACGGCCTGCAGCAGCACGGGCCCGGTCAGCGGCGGCCGGTCGTCTGTCGGCGGTCTCGTGGGGTATGACTCCATCGGCACGATCAACGCCTGCCACAGCAGCGGCTCGGTCAATGGCGACTACGGTGTCGGCGGTCTGGTGGGCTACAACTTCCGTAGCATGATCTCGGCCTGTCACAGCACTGGCTCGGTCAGTGGAAACATCTCTGTCGGTGGCTTGGTGGGGAACAACTACGACGGCACGATCACTTCCTGCTCCAGCACGGGCACGGTAACCGGCGCCTACGGTGTCGGTGGCTTGGTGGGGTATGGCTACGGCACTGTCTCGGCCTGCTTCTGGGACGCCGAGACCTCAGGCTGGACAACCAGCGAGGGCGGCACGGGCCTGACCACCAGCGAGATGATGGCAGTCAGCACCTTCCTCGACGCGGGCTGGGACTTCGTGGGCGAAAGGGCAAACGGGCTGCATGAGTACTGGCAGATGCCCATTGGTGGTGGGTATCCCCTGCTGAGTGTCTTCGAGGGTTTCGTCCCGCGTGCCCTC
>CAYNQP010000319.1:0-5063 GCA_964399325.1 uncultured Pirellulales bacterium | reverse complement strand
CAGAAATGAGATGTGAAAAGTTCTGTTAGGATGAAGACTCATGCCTTATCTTCATGCCATTCGGGTCAGGTGCTTTTTTTGCGGCGTACCGGTGGCGCGGGGCGGGCGTCGGTCAGAGCTGAAGGCTCGTAGGGTGACTTCTCGACTCACCCTACATCTTCAGATTACCTCTTGGTTCTTTGCCGATCTGTTTCTACAATAGTGCCATCGGCCCTGTTGCCGAGGGGATGTCCCTTGGGACGGGCCGGACCGGGAGAAAGGCAAAGGATGAGGGCTGGCCGCCTCCGGCCGACGATTGGCGTCGGCAACTGGGTCGGCTTGCGTCCCTGCCCCCCCTCGTTCTCGTGAGGTCACCCGCATGAAGACACTCTCCGCTTTCGCACTGCTCGCCATGACCGGCTCCGTCTGCATCGGCCTGGAACTGCCCCGCAGCACCCCCGAGGCCCAGGGCATCTCCTCCTCGGCCGTACTCGCCTTTGTCGAGGCCGCCGACCAGGACATCGACGCGCTGCACAGCTTCATGCTCCTGCGCCACGCGCACGTCGTCGCGGAAGGCTGGTGGTCACCCTACGATGCCGACTCGCCCCACGAGCTGTATTCCCTGAGCGAGAGCTTCACGTCCACCGCCGTCGGGCTGGCCATCGGCGAGGGCAAGCTCAGCGTCGATGACGAGGTGCTCAAGTTCTTCCCCGAGCACGCGCCGGCCAACCCGAGCAACAACCTCAAGGCGATGCGCGTTCACGACCTGCTCCGCATGTCCACGGGCCAGCAGACCGAGCCGCCCCGCCCGGACAATCAGTCGTGGACCAAGGCGTTCCTGGCCCATCCCGTTCCGTTCAAGCCGGGCACGCATTTCCTCTACAACACCTCCGGGACATACATGCTGTCGGCCATCGTCCAGAAGGCGACGGGGCAGACGGTTCTCGATTACCTCCAGCCGCGCCTGTTCGAGCCGCTGGGCATCGAACGGCCCACCTGGGAAATGAGTCCGGAGGGCGTCTGCGCCGGCGGCTACGGCCTGAGCGTGCACACGGAGGATATCGCCCGCTTGGGCCAGCTCTACCTGCAGAAGGGCCAATGGCAAGGCAAGCAGGTTCTGCCCGCCGCCTGGGTCGAGGCCGCCACCGCTCGACAGACCTCCAACGGCAGCAACCCCAACAGCGACTGGGACCAGGGCTACGGCTACCAGTTCTGGCGCTGCCAGCACGGCGTCTATCGCGGCGACGGCGCCTTCGGTCAGTACTGCATCGTGTTGCCCGAGCAGGACGCGGTGGTCACCATCACCAGTGGCGTCAGAGATATGCAGGCCGTGATGAATCTCGTCTGGGACAAGCTCCTGCCGGCCCTGGAGGACGCCCCCCTGCCCGTCGACGAGACCACCGCCAGGAGACTCGCACGAAGACTCCAGACGCTATCGCTGCGCACGCCGGAAGGCAACGGCACTGCCGCGAAGGTCTCAGGCAAGACGTATGTATTCCCGCCCAACGAGCAGAAGCTCGAAACGATCACGCTCACCGGCACGGGCAACAACGATCCCGTGACCCTCGTCGCCCGCCTCAATGGCGCCGAACAGCGGATCGTCTGCGACCGGGGCGAATGGCGCCGAGGCCGCCTGACCTGGGGCCCCTACCACGACCAACCGGCCGCCGCCTGCGGCGCCTGGACCGAAGACGACACCTTCACCGCCAAGCTCTGCCTCTACCACACGCCGTACGTCTTCACGGTCCGCCTGAAGTTCGCCGGCCAGGAGCTGCGCTACGACGCCGAAGCCAACGTCGCCTTCGGCCCGACCAAGCAGCCACAACTTACCGGCCGCCTGGAGTAGCCACCGGAGCCACGTGATGCGTCGCGCGTGACGCGGGAGAATTAGAGGTCTGGGGTCCCTTTTTGTCTTGCACCCTCTGGTTGGCCATCCGCTTTGAATGCCACGTGAAACTCAACGATGCCCTGCGGAATAGGGCCATCGAAAGACAAGGTGAAGAAGACCTCTTCCGGCACTCCCTCATGGCCAAGCCCGCTGACGTTCTGGAACCCAAAGCGCCGGTAGTACTCCGGATGTCCCACGAGGCAGCACCCCCGGGCGCCAAGGTCCTTCAGGCGGGATATCCCTTCCTGTATCAACGCGCTGCCGATCCCCCTTCCCTGGCATTCCGGCAAGACCGACACCGGCCCCAGCCCGTACCAGTTCGGGGAACCGTCGGAAATCGTCACCGGTGAGAAGGCAATATGTCCCACGACGCGCCCCTCCACTTCGGCGACGAGCGAGACCGTGAGCGCCTGGGCTGCACGCAGGGCGGCAATGATGAATTGCTCCGTATGCTGGCTGATAGCGAGAGTCTCGAAGGCCGCTATTGTGACTTCAGATATTGCTTCAATATCTGCAACTGTTTCATTTCTTACGATCATTTCAGATTCCGGTTCAAGTAGATTATACGCCTTCGGTTTAATTCTCGCGCTCCGCGTGGTTCTCCCATTCGATGTCACTGGGGCCAGGCTCTCGACGAGAATCGGTAGGGTGGGGTTTACCCCACCGATTCCATTTCGATAGCGTTCCGGTGGGGTAAACCCCACCCTACCGGATGCCGCCCAAGGATTTATCCTAATCCGTATTATTCGGTCATATAGCCAACGCCATGACGAACTGCGAGCGTAGCGAGTCGGCTCCATCAATTCGTTCGGCGCCTGCCCTTTCAGTCCCTCATTCGCTTCTTCGCCCCTTTGATGAAACGTCCGAAGGCTCTGTCCTTCTTCCGTTTGTCCTGGTGTGACATGTCGTAGTGCTCTGATTCTTTCTTGAGCTTGATATAGCTGGAATAGCGATCCTCACTCACTTCGCCATTCTCGACCGCCGTGCGCACGGCACAGCCAGGCTCATGTACATGACTACAATTCGTGTAGCGACACTTGGCAGAAAGGGCGACAAGGTCTTCGAAACCTATGTTGACGCCATCGCTGGTTCCCACCAGGCCAAGCTCTCGCATACCCGGTGTATCGATCAACATCGCACCTTCGGCGAGAACGATGAGCTGCCGCCGTGACGTGGCGTGGGTTCCTTCCCCGGTACTGCTGACGGCCTTTGTGCGAAAGGCATCATGGCCTATGAGGCGGTTGACGAGAGTCGTCTTCCCGACTCCCGACGAACCCAGAAGACAGTACGTCCTTCCCGGGGAGAGCGTCCGCTTGAACTCGTCAAACCCGAACCCCGTGACGTTGCTGAGACCGAGCACTTTTGCCTGGGTGACAGAGGTAATAAGCGCGAGTTTCTGTTCACATTCATCGCGGGTGATCAAATCGGTCTTCGTCAGAATGACAATCGGCTCGACATGCCCGTCTGCGGCCATGACCAGGTAACGGTCCAAACGACGGGGATTGAAGTCAAAATGGCATGACTGGACAATGAACACCGCATCTATGTTGGCCGCAATCATCTGGAAGTCGACGACGTCACCTGCGGTCTTGCGGCGCAAGAACGTCCGCCGTGGAAACACTCGGTGGATGATCGCTGCTGTCCCATGGTTGCAGTATTGTGCCGCCACCCAGTCTCCGACACACGGCAGGTCGACGGAATTCTCGGTTTCGTAAGAGAGCTTCCCCGAGAGTTCAGCGGGGACTTCTTTCAGCTCATCTCTTATCAGATACGAGCCGCGGTCAACCGCCGATATGCGAGCTACGCTGCGGTCGTCCTCGTGGAACGGAGCAATATGCTCTTGGAACCATTGGTCGAAGCCTAGGTCGCTCATGGTCGGGTGGCCTGCTGGAGCATTTCGACGGTGTCGAGGGCGATCTGATGCCGCCGGAGCCGCTCGGCGACCGTCAGGGCCAGGTTGTCGCGCAGTCGCGAAATGTCGATGCCGTAGTCGGCCGCCGCCTGGATCGGCTCGACGGCGCCCTTGCCCCGGCCATGTTCGGTTCTCGTCGTTTCGAATTCCATGACCCTATTCTACCTTTTTTCCCCGCCGAAAGGAAGAAGCTGTAGTCAGTGAGCATGGAACCACAGACACGTTTGCCCCTGTACAGGCAGCGCCTTCTTCTTCCCGCCAGAGACCCGTGTGTCTCAGGGTCTCACAACCATAGCCCTATTTTAGGTCGGGCATGACGGTATTACCGGAGAAAACGCCGGCAATTCCGTTGATGACACAATGACGGTGTACGATGCACGCCCTACGGGCTGGGTCCCTTCTCCTCGTAGTAGGACTCTGAACAGAACTCGGTCTCCTCCGCCGACTCAATGATCTCCAGTATCATATAGTCATACCTTCCTTTGAGGCGAACTCGTCGAGGATGCCTCTGAGAATCTTGGCCTTGGTCTTAACGTCGTTCGGCTTGACATGGTCCGCCTTTATTCTCCGACCGGCCGCATCCAATGAACGTTCAAGACCCGCCGGATCAAGCATAGCCGCTGACCTGCAGTAGTAACTCTTCGATCTGCCGTCGTCGAAGTCGCGTATCATCCTTTCCAGCAACTGGATTCGTCTTCTCTGCTGTTCCACGAACCTTTCGATCCCGTGTTCTTTGATGAAATTCAAATTCGGCATGATCTTCTTGCATGTCGGGTAAGAAGAGGATTCCTTCACTTGCCGATATTCTTCTTCGCTCTTGAACTTAGCGCAAGGAAAGTCCGGGCACTCGGCACAGACCTCCAGGTTCTTCTTCTTGACGCAGCAGGTGATGAAGGAGCACGAAGGATGCTTGTTGGGAAAATCGGGACCCGCGCATCCGGGACACCTGGAAGGACCTACCGTGTAGTATCTCGGGCACAAGCCACAATCAAGACCACACACGCCAATCGTCGGGTACGTCTTCATAATCGAGTTTGTCGGTTTCAAGGTTCTATCGATGGAAGGGAGCGTCAACAACGAGTCGCCCATCTACACTGGCCCCGTAGGCCCGGCCGACAGCCGGCCCACTCCAAACGCGGCCCCCACGCCCAGCGCCGCCCGACAGAACCTCCGCCGCGACATCCCCCCTGATGCCTTTCTTGTCAGTCCAGCCATAGCCGTCCATCCCTTCCAGTGTCAAGATTCATACGCGGCGTCAGGCCATGTCGGGCGGGTCGCGATGCT
>CAYNQP010000318.1:0-5064 GCA_964399325.1 uncultured Pirellulales bacterium | reverse complement strand
TGCGTAGCTTCGACATCGCCATCGAAGGCCGCCAGGGGCATCTCAAGCAAGTCTTTACCCAGATTCGCGCGTCGATATCCAACGGATCGGACCTGACCGGGGCCCTGGCCGAACATCGGAAGGTGTTCCCTGTGCTGGACCGGATGCTCATTGAGGCAGCCGAAACCTCGGGGGCGCTCGGCCATTCCTTCAAGATGCTGTCTCAATGGCACGAATTCGTCCACCGCATCACTCGGCGGCTGCAGATGGGTCTGATCTACCCTTTCCTCATCCTTCACATCGCGGCGTTCGTCTTCTACCTGCCCAGCTTCATTCTGGGTGGGTTGACGCTGAAAGCGTATTTGCTCAAGGTGGCGGGAATCCTGATGTTCCTCTATATCCCCACGGCGATTGTGGTCGTGTGCATCAGGCTGCGGGAGCGAATCCCCCCGCTCGGATTGCCTCTGGATATCATCGCATTGAGGATTCCCATCCTGGGACAGGCGGTTTACCACATGTCCGTCTGCCGCTATGCCAAGGCATTCGCCATGATGTACGGGGCAGGCGTCCCCATAACAGAGGTGACGGACCGAGCCACACGGGCCACCGGCAACGTGATCGTCGGCCGGCTATTCGCCGGAGGCATCGAGAGCGTCCGCGCCGGCGGGCTGGCCTGGGAGGGATACTCCAAGCGGCTGCCTCCCCAGTACCTGCACCTCTTTCAGATCGGCGAAGAAACCGGCGATCTGGACAGAACCGCCGACAAGATCGCCGAGATCGCCGGCGACCGGGCCGATCTGCTGTTCACCGCATTCGCCCGGTGGCTGCCGGTGTTCGTCTACATCCTCATCGCTATCGTTCTCATCTATATGATATTCACGCTCTTCGGTCAGGTATATGGCAACTTAGGCACCTTCTAGAGCCGCCCGGATCGTGACAGAGGCGCCATCGGGGACGTCGCCGAGCGAGATCAGGTCACCCTGGACACGTCCGACGATATTGACCGCCGAGGCCGCTCGAATCTCGTTGCCGCTGGAGGCAGGCGTTCGCCCGAAGAAAATGCAGAAGGCGCTTCCCGGCGGCCAGTATGCAAGGTCACCGGCCTCAACCACGTCGCGGGCGTCTTCTTCGAGAGCCGCCTGAACATCAATGGAGAGGTAGATCTCCGCACCCCAGCGATTGGCCCGCGCCTCAATGGGCAATACTGCGGCGATAGCCTCGGCGGTCGCGCTGTCATTGAGTTCAGCCTGGATCGCTGTCCGCCCTGCGGTGATGGTGATCCGCTTCGGCATCCGCACCACTCCCTGCCCGGGTTGCCCCCCTTCGGCTGCCTGCCCGTCGTTCTCGGCGGCGGGCATTTTATGAGGTAATCCGCTTGATGTACATCATTTCATTGATACAATTCAGCCGTTAATGCAAGGATAGAGTTATGGCCGTCCTCAACGTCAATATCGATCACGTGGCAACGGTCCGGCAGGCGCGTCTGGCGGACGAGCCGGACCCGGTCTGGGCAGCCGCCGAGTGTGAACTGGCCGGCGCCAACGGCATTACCGTGCACTTGCGACAGGATCGCCGGCATATCTGCGACCGCGATGTGCGGGTGCTTAGAGAGACCGTCGCCTGCAAGTTCAACCTCGAGATGTGCATGGCCGAGCCAATCGTCAAGATCGCAGAGCAGATCAGGCCCGACCAGGTGACACTGGTTCCCGAGAACCGTGCCGAGCTGACCACGGAGGGCGGCCTGGACTGCGCTCGATACCAGCGGCGGCTCGCCCAGGTCGTCAAGCGAATGCACAAGAAAGGTATCCTGGTCAGCACGTTCATCGTGCCCCAACGGGAACAGATCGTCGCCTCGGCCAAAACCGGGTGCGATGCCGTCGAGCTGCACACTGGGATGTATGCCAATGCCAAGACGGACAAGGCGGCCATGAAACGGCTGGTCGAACTGGCGGCCGGCAGAGATCTGGCGGCTGAGAACAAACTCATCGTTCACGCCGGACACGGGCTGACCTACCGCAACCTCGCGCCGGTCGCCCGTATCGAGGGCCTGTGCGAGTTCAATATCGGCCATAGCATCATCGCCCGCGCCGTGCTTGTCGGCATGCGAGACGCGACGCGGCAGATGATAGAACTGATCAGCAAATGCAACGCGTAGAAGTATAGGTCCTATGGGTCCAATAGGGCCTATCTTTCCGACGAGGCACCCTTCAGGTGCGCTACGCATTTATGGGAGAAGCAGGATGTTCACAGGGGCCATGGTGGCATTGGTTACGCCCTTTCAGGAAGGCGAGGTTGATCTCGATACGCTTGACGAGTTGATCGAGTTCCAACTCGAAAACGGCATTGACGGCATCGTGCCCGTGGGCACTACCGGCGAATCGCCCACGCTCAGCTACGAGGAACACAAGCATGTTGTCGAGCGTGTCGTCAAGGGCGCCGGCGGCAGCGTCCCGGTCATCGCCGGGGCCGGCTCGAACAGCACCGCCGAGGCGATTGAGCTGACAGCGTACGCCAAGAAGGTCGGTGCCGACGCCACCTTGCAGGTGTGCCCCTATTACAACAAGCCAACGCAGGAAGGTTTCTATCAGCATTTCAAAGCCATCGCTGAAGACGTAGACCTGCCGATCGTGCTGTACAACATTCCGGGCCGCTGCGGGGCCGGCATGACGCCGGAAACCATCGCGCGTCTGGCCGAGCTGGACAATATCGTGGCGATCAAAGAAGCCACGGGCAGCCTCGATCAGGCGTCCGAGATCGCTATGCGCTGTGATATCACGATCATCTCCGGCGACGACTCCCTCACCCTGCCCCTGGCCTCGGTCGGCGGCAAGGGCGTCATCAGCGTCGTGGCCAACATCGTTCCGGCCGACGTCAAGGCCATGACCGACCTGATCCTCCAGGGAGACCTCGTCTCGGCCCGGCAGTGGCACCGCAAGCTGTTCGCGTTAGCCAAGAACATGCTGACGCTGGCCACCAACCCGATCCCGATCAAGGCAGCGATGGCCATGCTCGAAATGGCCCCCGACGAGATGCGACTGCCCATGACCCCGCTGGAAGACAGTAAGAAAGCGACCCTACGGCAGGCGTTGCAGGAATACGGCTTGCTGAGTTAGACTAACTCCCCATTGGCGTTCAGATTGCAGAAATCGATCCTCGTCGCCCGGCAGATATGGGCCGCGGGGCGCGGAATGCTTAGGTGCAAGGATGGATGAGCAGCGTTCAGCGCCTACTATCTCCCTCTCATGCGTTCGGAGCCGTGGAACGATTCGCCGTACTGTCGAGTTGCTCTGCCCCGACTACGGCGTCGGTCTTTTCCATGGCTTGAAGACCATCGCTCCCGCGACGATGACCGACACGAGGATAACCATCAGCCATATATTCCGCCGGCCGGCAGGCTCAGCGGCAACGAGCCCAGGCCCGACCGGTGCCGTCATAGCAGCGAGGGTGTACGGTTCACTTTCGACTTTGAATGGGGCACCTATGTCAAGCGTTGCGGTGAATGAACCTTTCACATTCTTGGGCTCTTGCCACGAGAGCGAATAGGTACCGCCTCAGCCATAGGAGAAGCTGAAGGTTCGATCGTACGTGCCATCCTTGTTTCGGATGTTCAATCTCGGCACCTGCGGTTGGGCGCCGTTACGGGCGATTTCCGGCTGGTATAGCGTGCCGTCAACTTCAAGATACTTGCCCACGAAGAGCGTTTCCGGGGTGTTTCCTTGGCTGATGCCAATGCGGTCGCACTGGCCGGCGTCGGGCGATGTGTCATTGAAAGTCCCGTTGGCGTTGTAGTCCAGGAGCACACAGTGCTTCTTCCGGCCACCGACAGCGATGTCCCCCTCGTACCCTCCTCCCGCCGAGACATATAGTCTCCTGCTGCTGGCGTCACGCCTGTAGAACCGCATGTTCAGATGATAGGTGACCGGCCCGTCCTCAACTTGAAAGAGGATTTTCACGGGGCCGAAGTAGGCATTGTACGGGTCCGTTCGACAGGCCGTTGTGCCGGTCTCGTCGTCGAGTCGACCGTTCCCATTGGAGTCGATATAGAGGGAGTTGGGCAACAGGGATTGGCCGGTCCGGTCCAGTGCGATCCAGAGAGTGCCGCTCGTGGGCATGGGCGTGGGCCATTTTCCGAAGAATGGCGTCTCGCCCGTGAACTCGGGCAATGCCACCCCAGCCGGCGTCTCGCCTATCAGTTCCACCTGTACCGTGTTCAGACCACCGGCGATCTGGCTGGCTTCGCGGGCCCAACGATACCGGAGCCATTGTTCCTCCTGGGCTCCGGCGGCAACGGCCAAGACAAGAATGGCGGTGAGTGCGACTGGATGAGAATAGGCTCTGATGCTCATTTGTGCACCCCATCTCTTGACCGGTTTTCAAACCCTATCGACACCAATCCCGCGTGGCGTTCACCTGAATGAGAGGCGCCCTCTACAGAGATGTTACAGTATTGTCATTTCTTTTGGAAAGCCTAATTCCCGGACATTGGCCATCGGCCGCTCAATCCATCCGACGGTAAGCAGAAGACATGCTATTCTGCGCATCGACAGGTTCTTTCCCGCGACATGTCTCCGCCGCCACAGCTACTGCTCATCCTCGCTGCGGTCGTTGGAGTCGTTTGGATCTGTCGCCGGCGGCGGGCTGGCGCCAACTGCTTGGTAGCCGGCATAGCCGCCCATCATGCCCCCTCCCATTCCTCCCACGGGGGGGCCCTCTTCAGAGGCGTTGGGCTCTGCGCGAGGGTCGGCCGGAATAGCCAGATTGCCCATGCCGCCGGAGGCGGCCCCCGCGGGAGGCATCTCGCCGCCGGAGGCGACGTTCCGTGAAACCCGCACGGGTGGAACGGTCTGGTCGCTGTTCTGGGCCCCAGCCCTTTCCGTCCCCGCGGCCATCATCGGCCCCCCCGCAAGACCCATGGGGCGCGGCGCGACGGCCGTCGTGGTATCGGGCACCGGGGGGGAAGACGGTTTCGTCACCTGTCGATACGCAATGACTGATCCGGTGCCAATGACCGCAACCGCCGCCACAGTGACCGCGTTGGCCTTGATACCAGCCAGAACGCCGCTAAGAACCGTCCAGAGTCCGGAC
>CAYNQP010000317.1:0-5070 GCA_964399325.1 uncultured Pirellulales bacterium | reverse complement strand
TGTCTCGATGCCGATGAACACGCACTCGAAACCCGCGGCGCCCATGAGCCGCAGAAGCTCCTCGTCGTCGGCCAGATTGATCGACGCCTGCGTGTAGAACGAAAAGGGATACCGCCGCCGGCCCATCCACTCGATCACCGCGGGCAGCAATTCCCGCTTGAGCCGGCCGCGATTCGAGATAAAGTTGTCGTCCACGAAGAACACCTCCCGCCGCCAGCCCAGGGCGTACAGGCGCTCCAGCTCGTCGATGATCTGGTCGACCGTTTTCGTGCGAACTTCGTGCCCGAACAGGACGGTGACATCGCAGAACTCGCAGTTGAAAGGGCAGCCGCGCGAATACTGGATGGGCAGTACTCCGTACTGACTCACGTCGGCCAACTCCCACAACGGCGCGGGCGTCCGCCGCATATCGGCCCATCCGTCCGCCTGGTACACGTGTTCGGGACAACCGTCTTCGAGGTCCCGAAGAAAGCCAGGCAGAACCACCTCCGCTTCGCCGAGGATCAGATGATCGACGTCGTCGAACTCCTCGGGCGTCGCGGTGAACAGCGGCCCGCCGGCCACGACCTTGGCCCCCAGTTGCTTGCACCGGTCGATAACCTGCCGCGCGGATTGACTCTGAACGATCATGGCGCTGACGAACACGTAATCGGCCCAGCGAATGTCCTCGTCGTGCAGGTTCGTGCAGGCCAGATCGATCAGCCGCTTTTCCCAACTCTCGGGCAGCATGGCAGCCACGGTCAGCAGGCCCAACGGCGGCAGCAGCGCCTTTTGGGACCTGAACGTCAGCACGTGCCTGAAACTCCAGAAGGTGGCCGGTGAATCCGGACTGACCAACAGTATCCTCATGCCAATGCTCCCATGCCGTCGCCCTGCCGGCGATCAAGTTGATAGCTTCCCGAGGAACCGCCCCGATTCTCGAGTGTTCACGTGTGGCTCAGATGATAACCGGTCTCTGCCTCAGGGTCAACGTGAGTCGATCGGCCCTTCAGTCTGCAACTGGCTCGGGACTTGACCGGGTGGGGGTTCTCGGTTAACACTGCTGGCCATGCCGTTCGATCAGGACCAGTTCAGGGCGATCATCTCGGGCCGGCGCAGGGACGCATGGGCACGCGTCGCGAGGTCCCTGCTGGGTGTGGCCGCGCTCGGCTATCGCCTAGCCGTAGGGGTCCGCAGCGCGCTGTACGATCATCACGTGCTCAGGTCCCATCGCGCAGACGCCGTTGTCCTGTGTATAGGCAATCTGACGACCGGCGGGACGGGCAAGACGCCTTTGGTCATCTGGCTGGCGCGGTTGCTCCGGGAAAAGGGACTGCGCGTCGCTGTCCTGACGCGGGGCTACAAGGCGAGGGAAACGGTGGGCAATGCCCACTCTACGGACGAGCCGGCGGAACTGGCCTCCGCCTGCCCGGGGGCGCCTGTGATCGTCAACCCGGACCGCGTGGCAGGTGCGACTGAGGCTATCCGCGGCTACAAAGCCCAGGTACTGCTAATGGATGACGGTTTCCAGCACCGCCGGCTGGCGCGTGATCTGGACATCGTTGCCGTCGATGCCACGGTGCCCTTCGGCTACGGGCGGCTCCTGCCGGCCGGACTGCTGCGGGAACCGATCAGCGGGCTCAAGCGAGCCCATGCCGTCGTGCTGACGCGGTGCGATCTGGCCGAACGTAGGGGCGAAAGATCTTTCGCCCCCACCTTGGACGAAATTGAGGCGCAGATCCGCGGGATCAAGCCCGATATGGTCATTGCCCGCAGTGTCCACGCCCCCGTCAGCCTACATTATGCGGACGGCTCGCACCATGATCCGGACGAACTGCGAGGTAAGAAGGTATTCGCCTTCTGCGGGCTCGGAAACCCGGTTTCGTTCCTGCGAACCGTTGAAGCTTGCGGCTGCGAACTGATCGGCTCGCAGACCTTCAACGACCACCACGCCTACACAGACCGCGACCTGGCGGACATTCACGCCAGGCTCGGTCGCAGGGCGCCGACTTGCTGCTGACGTCACAGAAGGATTGGACCAAGATTGCCCGGTTCGACCTGCCTCAGAGACCTCCTCTCTTCGCCTATCTGACTGTCGAGCTTCAGTTTACGGCCGGGGGCGAATCGTTAACAGCCTTGATTGATCGGGCGCTGGCCGGTACAATACCACGATTGTAGAAATTCCGGAATCGACCAGCGTTAGGGCCCTTGCGACATGTACGAACGGCTATTGAAGGCGATAGGCAACCTCGGCACGCCGAAGATTCTCGTCGTCGGCGACTTCATGCTCGATATCTACGTCTACGGTGACGTGACGCGGATCAGCCCCGAGGCGCCCGTGCCCGTGTTGAAAGAGACGGAGACGGAGTACCACTGCGGTGGCGCCGCCTCGGTTGCGGCCGACTTGGCGGCGCTGGGGGCCAAACCTATCTGCATCGGCGTGGTAGGCCGGGACGCGGACGGGCAGACACTGTTGGAGAAACTGGGCAATCTCGGCGCCGATATCACGGCGCTGCGCGAAACGGCAGACCGCCCCACCATAGCGAAGCAGCGTCTCATCGGCTTGGCCCAACAACGCCACAAGCAGCAACTGATCCGGATCGACCGAGAGGTGGCCGACCCGCTGCCGCCGGATGTCGGCGATCGAATCCTTCGCGATTATGAGGACCGTTTGCGGCAGGCTGACACCGTGTGCCTGCAGGACTATGACAAAGGGGTGCTGACCCCGCCTCTGTGCCGGCAGATGATCCGGCTGGCCACGAATCTGGGCAAGAAGGTGCTCGTCGATCCGATCTTGAGCGCCGATTACTCCAAGTATCGCGGAGCGACGCTCATAACGCCCAATCGGCGTGAAGCCTCTGCCGCCGTGGGTTTCGAGATCAAGACTCAGGCCAACGCCGCCAAAGCGGCCGAGCAACTGCTCAAGACCCTGGATCTCGAGGCGGTGGTCGTGACGCTGGATAAGGAGGGCGCCTATCTGGCGACCGCTGGGATAAGTGAGTTGGTGCCGGTCAGACCGCGCACCGTCTACGACGTCACCGGGGCCGGCGATGTAGTGCTAGCCGCACTGGCGGTAACGCTGGCGGCCGACAGTGATTATCTGACGGCGGTACACCTGGCCAGCATCGCCGGCGGCATCGAGGTCGAGAAATTCGGCGTAGCCGCCGTGAGCATCTCGGAGATGGAACGCGAAATCGTGCGATTGTACGGCGTGCGCAACACGAAGCTTCGCTCGCTCGACTCGTTGCTGGAGGAAATCGACTGGCGACACAGCCGGGAACAAACCGTCGTCTTTACGAATGGCTGCTTTGACGTCCTCCATCGCGGCCACATCGAGTACCTCGCGTTCTGCAAGACCCAGGGCGATGTCCTGATCGTCGGTCTCAACAGCGACAGCTCCGTCCGAACCGTCAAAGGGCCGAACCGACCGATCAATAACGAGCATGACCGGGCGACCGTCCTTTCCGGCCTCGAGACCGTCGATTACATCACGATCTTCGAAGAGCCCAGCGTACTGAGCCTCATCAAAGAGATCAGGCCCGATGTCCTGGTCAAAGGCGGTGACTATGGCCATGAAGGCGTGGTCGGCTGGGAGTTCGTGGAATCCTGCGGAGGCCGGGTTGTGGTCGCCCCCCTGGTGCAGGGCAAGAGTTCCACAGATACGATCGAACGAATCAAGGCCTTGCAGGCAGAGAGCGAATGAATCGCGACGAAGGACAGTGCGTTCGAGAGGCCATAGACATCCACAAGGCAATGGTGACGCGGTTTGAGCGCGGCGGCCTCGAAACCGTTTCAGCCATCGCTGAGACCCTCGTCCGGGCCATAAGATCGGGCGGCACGTTGTACCTTTGCGGCAACGGAGGTTCTGCGGCCGACGCCCAGCACGTGGCCGGCGAACTCGTGGGACGCTTCAGAACCGAACGAAAGGCGCTGCCGGCGGTGGCGCTATCCACAGACAGCTCGGTGCTGACCAGCATCGCCAATGACTACGGCTATGACCGAACGTTTGTCAGGCAAGTCGAAGCATTCGTCAAGGAAGGCGACGTCCTCTGGGCCTTCTCGACCAGCGGCGCATCACCGAACGTGCTGGGGGCTGCCGAGCTGGCGAAGAGCCTTGGTGCGTCTGTCATCGCCTTCACGGGCCGGCCCGACAGCCGGCTCGAAGCCCTGGCGGATTTGTGCCTTTGCGCCGAAGCCGAACTGACGGCCCGCAGCCAGGAGATTCATCAGTTGGCTTACCACCTCATCTGTGACCTCGTGGAACGAAGTTTCATCGAGTGACTTGATTGTTGCAGGACGCTATGGCAAACGCAGCGGTATTTTTCGATCGAGACGGGACACTGATTGAGGATCCGGGCTATCTGAATCACCCCGATCAGGTGAAGCTGCTGGACGGGGCGGCCGAGGCCCTCAAGGAACTGAGCCTTCTCGGGTACAAGGCCGTGGTCGTGTCCAACCAGTCCGCCGTGGCCAGGGGAATCGTCAGCGAAGAGATGCTGGAACGGATTCACGAACGTCTCAGAGAGGTTCTCGCCTTGAAAGGAGCGGCCTTGGATGGGATCTACTACTGCCCCTACCATCCCGAGGGAGTGATCCCAAAATACAGCAAAGACAGCGACTGGAGAAAGCCCAAGCCCGGCATGCTGCTGGCCGCCGCCCGGGAGATGGATATTGATCTGACGCAATCCTGGATGGTCGGTGACAAGCCCAGTGACGTGGGGGCCGGGCGCCACGCCGGCTGCCAAACGATTCTCATTCGCTCGGGGCCTGCGAACCATGACACGAAGGCAGACGCGCCTGATTACGTGGCCGTCAATATCAGAGAGGCCGCCAACATGATCAAGAAGTTCCATCGTTCCTCCCGGGAAGAGCCCACGGCGACGGTTCAGGTGACCGGCCCGGACTCGGGCTCCGGGGAAGACGAGTACACGGTGACGCGTATCGAGGCCGAGGAGCTGGCCGCGGAGCCCTTCGAGGCTGAAACCGCCTCGCCGGGCGACGAGCGTGAGGTCTCCAACCAGGATACGGCGCCGCTGCTGGTCGATATCCTCGAACAACACAGGCGCATGCACAAGAGAGAAATGTACGGCG
>CAYNQP010000316.1:0-5071 GCA_964399325.1 uncultured Pirellulales bacterium | reverse complement strand
TTGGTGGTGCGGTGCATTGCATGCAAAGGCTGCCCCTTCCGCAGCAGCCACGTTCATCATGCCAGCGGTATCATATCTCTGAGCTTGGGAAAGGAACTGATGGTGGATGTGGCGCCCTCGCCCTCGGAGGTGACTATTCAGACTCCCCAGCCGGGGGCGGCTGGGCTACATAATCATCCTGGATAAGTGCGACGCCGCAAAACCGTTCAATTCAGGCAACACTTTAGAACCAAAAACGCCTGTCACTGCAAATTTTATTATCCCTTTCATAGGCCGAGTTTACGGCGACAAAGGTGATTCGGCACGGCCCATTTTTCGTTCAAAACACGCAACAGGTTCCTTTTAGGGAGGCGCTCGTTGGCCGCGGCCGACGGGGCCGGGCGGTAGTGTAAAGGATCTTTCGCACATTTTCTGGTAGTAGTCACTCTGGTCTATGGATTGAGGTCAATCTTCTGTTCCCTGACCCCCTTAAGGGGGTCGCACGTTATCGGAAGGTCAGGCGGCTTCGGTTGACGCCTCCTGCCGTTCTTGTTTGAGTTCTCTCAGTCGCTCCATGTTCATATACCGCCGCGTGCCCCACTTGCTGCCGGCGATGTATCTCAGTCGCGCCGCGGCCAGCATCAAGGCACTCTTACCGTCGGGAAAGCAGCCCACCACCCGGCTGCGGCGACGGATCTCACGCATGATCCGTTCCAGCGGATTGTTCGTGCGGATCTGACGGTGGTGCTTGTCGGGGAAGGCGTAGTACGTCAGCGTCTCGGCGATCCCCTCACGCACCTTCTCCGCCGCCGCACGCAGCTTCATCGTCTTGAGCTTGGAAACCACGGCCGTGGCTTTCTCCCGCGCGGCCTCCAGGTCTTCCTGGGCGTGGATCGCCTTGAGCATGGCCGCGACCTGCTTGACCTTGCCCTTGGGTGTCACCGAGAAGACGTTGCGGTAAAAGTGAACCATGCAACGCTGCCATTGGGCGTCGGGATAGTACTCGGCCAGGGATTCGATCAGGCCCATACACTTATCGGAGATGAACAGCTCGGGGGATTTCAAACCGCGTTGTTTCAAATACGCCAGGAAACCGCTCCAGCCGGCCTTGTCCTCCTTGTACCCTTCGGCCACGCCCAGGATGTCACGGTAGCCGTCTTCGCCGACGCCGACCGCTACCAGGACCGCGACGTTGCGCACCTCGCCGCCCCAGGTCCGTTTGAGGCTGATGCCGTCCAGGTAAACATACGGATACGTTCCTTCGATCTTGCGGTTCCGCCAGGTCTCGATCCGCTCGTACATCTTCTGATTCAGATCGCTGACGGTGCCGGCGCTGACCCGCATGCCCCACAGGGCCTGGGTGATGTCCTCCACCCGGCGGACCGAGACCCCCGCCAGGTACATCTCCATCAGGGCCTCTTCCACCGACGACTCCCGCCGGCGGTAGCGGTCGATGATGGCGGTCTCGAAGGTCGCCCGGCGCAGCTTCGGGACCTTCAACTGCACCTCCCCAGCCTTGGTGTGTAGCTTGCGTTCGTAGTGCCCGGCCCGCTGGTCGGTTCGCGCTTCAGTATGCTCATAGCGTCGAGCGTTGCAGAGCTGATCCGCCTCTGCGTCCAGCAGGCCATTGAGGGTCTCTTCCACCGTCGAGCGCACCATCTCGCCGAGATGCTCCTGGATCTGGGCCTCATCGATTTTGATAACCTGACTCAAGTTCTTCTCCGCCGGTGCCGATGTACTGTTCTGCATCATTAGGTCCTTTCTCTGATTGAACGGTTCGTTCTTGACCTCTCAACCATCGACCAGAGAAAGGACTCCGTTCACGTCCCAATACAATGTGCGAAAAATATCCTACGTCATCCGCAGTTGTCTCTGTTGTCGCCTTTGAGAAATGCCGTTGCCTGGGGCCAATGTGGAAGGGCCGACCGAACAGGCTGGGGACGGACAGAATGCTGGCCTCAAGACCATGACTACATCCGGGGCAGGAACGCATTCACTGGCGATTCGCTGCCCATCTACCCCTTTCACATGCAGGTCTCTGCAAAGACGTGCCATTCGCGAGGCGCCGAAAGCGTTTCTTGGCGTCTCGCAGATGTCCAGGACCGTCATTCTTACGGCAGAAACGCGTATCCTTAGGCCCGAAACGCCGTTTCAGGCCGCTGAGGAATGCCCATTCCTTTTCTCGTGGGGGCAAAATCGGGATATTTGCGAACCTCGCACAAATTGGTATACTATGGGTAGTTTAGGTTGGCAGTGGCCATTGTTGGATGTGTGAATAGGAAAAATTAGCTACATTTGCTGATATTGCCCCATTTTACACATTGCGTGTGTGGGGCCGAGACGATAAGATATAGGTGTGATAGACGAGCCGAAAGGAGGCAGGCTAGTCTGCGCCGCGAGAGCGGCAGTCCTCAGGGCGGGAGGTTCGTCTGAGGATGGTGGAAGGTGTGGTGATAAAGAGCATTCCTCTGGAGGAGGATTCTCTCATACCCAAGCACGGATGCACCTGAAACAACGCACGTGATGTGCCTTCGGTGGCATGCGACGGACTTAACGATCCCTGGGGAGGCGTTGTGGTCGTACACGCTGGAAAGGCATAGTGCGAGGGCGGCAATTTGTTCCCGAAGAGTTTTGTACATCTGCAACGGCCTCAGGGTAACGCATGCGAGGCGCGCTATGGGGGACAGTGTGCGCGTGTTGTCCTACAGCTCGCAGTGGGGGCTGTGGTGCTGCTATTGTCGACGCTGGAGCAAGCGTGAACCAAGGTTACGGATCTGACCGGCAGGTCAACGCGCCAAGTTGGTGTGGCGTTGGTGGAAGAGGAGGAGACTCACTATGCTGATAGCGACCAACAGACTGTCAAATGAACCTGAATTCGCTCCCGAGCCCATGCACGTTGCGGGAGTCCCAGTTGTGCCTTTTGAGTCCTACGATCAAGCCCTGGCATGCATTGAAAGGACTGTTGATGCCGGCCGTAAGACGTTCTGGGTTGCCATCAATCCGCAGAAGTGCTTTCGTGCCTGGCATGAAAGCGATCTGCTAGATGTCCTGAATCAGGCCGATGTTGGGATCTGCGATGGCGTCGGTGTGTCGATTGCAGCCAAGATACTCTATGGACAAAGAATCAAGCGGTGTACCGGGTGCGACCTGTTCTTCAGGATTCTACCGCTTGCCGCGAAGAAGGGGTGGCGCGTCTTTATGCTGGGCGCTTCCCCCGAGTCCAACGCCAGCGCGCGGAAGAAGTTGGAGCAGACGTACCCGGGCCTGAAGATCGTTGGCAACCAGAGCGGATTCTTCGATGACTCGGCGTCTGTCATTGAAAAAATAAATTCCACTGAGGCGGATCTGCTCTTTGTGGCCATGGGCTCACCGAAGCAGGAATACTGGATTCGCGAGCACCGAAACGAGATAAACGCCTCCTTCTGCATGGGAGTGGGGGGGAGCTTTGATGTCGCTTCGGGCACGATCCACCGGGCACCGAAGTTCTTTCGCAAGACCGGCACTGAGTTTCTCTTTCAGCTCGTGACCGAGCCGCATAAGCGGTGGAAGAGGCAGAAGGTCTACTTCCCGTTTATGCTCAGAATCATCGCCAGACGACTCGCTGGTTCCCGTGAGTCCAGTCAATGGACTGTGAAGCCTGTGCGGCAGTAGCGGGGCCGAAGTGTCCTATAATGGAGATAAGACCTCACCCAGAGGCGGTCATCAGACCTTCAACTGAGACCGGGGCGGACTTCTCGCGTACAACCGGCAGAACGATTACGGCATGTGTACTTCACGCAACTCCATTCGGGGCTGCTAGTTCGACACTTCGGTATCTGCCTATTATGAGCAGAAATGGACGCATTCTCAAAAGTCGGTGACAGGATGTGACGACTTAGATACCGCGTCAACACCGCTGGCTTTCATGATATGGTCGCGGCGAAGGTATAACGAGAAGCAGGCAGTCGATTCGCAGGGGCCAAGCCCGCGTTCAAACGGCGTGAGCAAGGAACGTCTAAGTGTCTTTTTTGCAGGTGATTATGGAGTGTTTCTCTGCTGCACCTCACGGAGACGGAGTCTGCGCCCCCGCGGTCGGGGACAGGATTGCCAGAGTGGTTCGGGTTTCTGCACGTTCCCGTACCCGGCCCACATCATTGAGGATCGAGTGCGGCGCCGTCATTGTGAATGCAACGGAGAACGAAGAGCGGGATGTGGTGATAAAATGAGCGCAGATCGACCAGATAGTACGGCTGTAGGCAGGAACGCCGCAGGCGCAATTGGTACCCGGCATCCTTTGGAGCACGTCTTGGACCTCATCGCGCGGAATGAGAAGGATGTCACGCGGGTGGAAAACGCGACGTACCCCCCAGACGTTGGCCAGGGTAGCACGGTCCCTGTGCTGGGAACGAGCCCTCCGCTGCGGCCCGATCTCTCTTGGGGAGCGCAGGCGGCACCATCTCCGATGGAACGTCTCACGCCAATCTTGCGTTACAAGTGGACGTTCTTGCTGGTCTTCGCGGTCGTGTCCGGTCCCATCATTGCGTTTATCTGGACTCAGGTCGTGCCTCAATATCGGGCCAGAGCCGAGGTGCGTGTTCGGCCTTTCATTCCGCGGCTGGTCTTTCCAACCGACGAGAATGGGCCGATCCCCTTCTATGGCTCGTTCGTGAATACTCAGGTCTCCCTCCTAAGGAGTCTGACCGTTCTTCAGCGTACACTGGATCAGCAGGAGATCCAGAAGACACAGTGGTACAAGAGCGCCTCGAAAACACTTGTGGAGCGACTACACGGAAGCTTATCGCCTCCCCTCGAGAGGCTCAGGGAGAGTCTAACCGTTAGCCCTCGGCCTCAGACCGAGATCATTGACATTTCCTTCGCAGACGCCAGTGCCAAAGACGCCATGCTCATTGTCGATACGGTTCTGAGCCAATACATGAAATACATCGGAGAGAAGTCCGATGCGACGAATGACAAACTCTATCGCGAACTGATGGACCAGTATACCTCCCTCGAGAACGAGATCCAGGGGAGGGAAGACGTTCTTGCTGAGCTTCGCAGGTCACTCGGCACGCAACTGCCGCAGGAGCTCATCTCCAATAAGAGGGTCCGTCTG
>CAYNQP010000315.1:0-5084 GCA_964399325.1 uncultured Pirellulales bacterium | reverse complement strand
TGATCCATAGCGTTGGCAGTCATCTGTTTCAACCAGCCAAAGCGTCGCCTTGGCACAACTGTTGATGTGAGCATTTGCCAGCGTTCCGATGTCACACGGGCAGTAGGAATCCCCGTTGAGCACCAAGAAGCGATCTCCTTGAATCTGATCCAGAGCATGGCGCACGGCCCCGCCGGTACCCAAGGGAAATGGATCGCGGGAGTACCGCAATTCCATGTTCCATCGGCGGCCGTCGCCGAAGTGGGCTTCCACTAGCTCCGCAAGATAGCCCGTGCACAAGACCACCCGCCTGACTCCCTGGTCGTATAGAAGTGGCAGTAGCCATTCAATGAACGGACGGCCCGCCACCTCCGCCATGGGCTTGGGGCGGTCACTGACGGCGCTCCGCAGCCGCGTTCCCTTGCCGCCGACCAGGATCATCGCTTCCAGTGGCTTGCAGTGAGAGCATCTTGGACGGTGTTGCTTCGGTTTAGGCATCAGTCAGTGTAGCCTCCACGCAGAGGTGCCAGCCGAGCCTTCTCTCCAGCCATTGGAAGAAGCACTTGGGCAACACGGTGAAATACCATACCTTTTTGTATTCATATCGTTTGTACTCTTGAATGCGATACGGGAAGATATGGTCAACCATCGTGCGTTGAATGGTGAACCCCTCCAGTAGATCCCGCACCGTCCTGCGTGAGTAGCTGCACGTTACGGGGCAGCCTGCCTGGGCCTCGGAATGGCGGGCGATGAGCTCATCCAATCTCCAGAACGCCAGCTTCCCATACTTGACCAGTATCCACAGGACCTTCCAGGAACAGCGGTGATACACCATCACCTTAAACGCGCTCTGGGGCCCCATGTACTTGCGCATCTCCTGAAGGGCCTTCTGCGAATGAGGGGTATGGTGAATCACGCCGAAAGAGTAGATCAGATCGTACGTGTCGACCGGAACCGTCTGGGGCAACCGTTCTGCATCGGCTTGATGAAATGTGATACGGTCCTCCAAACCGAAGATGGCAGCGCGCCGCTCGGCAACCGCCAGGGCCTCGTCCGAAAGGTCCACAGCCGTGACTTGGGCCCCTGCCCGGGCAGAGTTCATCGTGTCTGTACCGATGCCGCAGCCAATCTCCAGAACCTTCTTGCCATTCCACCGTGCAAACTCGGGTATGTGTGGCTCTACGAAGTACTTCCGGGCTTCAACCCCATCGAAATACTCAAGAGTCCCCACTGCCTCAGGTGAGTGCCGAATGTTGCAGGGCCGTGCGTTCCAGTACCGACGCACGTCGTCTGTTGTCTTGGTAGGAAATGTCTGGACGACAGTCATGTCCTGTTCCCCCTGAAGACCGCGCCCAGGTCCCAAACGCCCGGTACGCAAATTTCTCGAACGAAACGCTCTTGTGGGTGCGCCAGCAGTCTATCAAGAGCGGAGATGAACCCGCCCTTTTCTCCAGCCGCTTGATGTCCAGGCGGCCGTATTCGGGCCAATTCGTAAGCATGACAACCACGGAAGCATCCGACACCACATCGTAGGGATCATCACAATAGACTCCCCGTCCCTGCAGCATCTCCGAAGCCCCCTCAGCAGCCTTGGGATCGTGCATCCGAACCACATAGCCGGCATCCAGAAGTCTTCCCGCCAACGTCACAGGCTGAGACTCTTCCACAACATGCGTTCCCGGTTTGTAGGAAAGACCCAGCAGCGCGACCGTCGATCCGGAGGGAGCATGTTCGCTTATCATCGCAAACAGTCGATTCACCGTCTCCGTGTTCACCTTCACCACGTTGGGACTGATGTGCACCTGCGCACCTGCGTCTTCGGCACAGCGCTGAAACGCCAGATTGTCACGGGGAAAGCAAGGCCCCCCAAAACCAAGACCACCCTTCAGATACTTGCGTCCCACGCGCGAATCCGCACCGATGGCCGAAGTCACCACATCCACGTCCGCACCAGGTATTCTCTCGCACACCGCCGCCAACTCATTGGTGAAGCTGATCTTCATGGTCACGTAGCAGTTAAGGCTGAGTTTCGTGATCTCGGCATTGGTCAAGTTCATGTGGGCCACATGCGGATGGCTCTCCACGACGGACGCATACAATTCCTCGGCGGCCTGGGCGGATCGATCGTCCGAGGCGCCGATGAGCAACATGTCCGGATGGAGCGAGTCGTGGATGACAGAGCCCAGAGCGACAAATTCGGGATTGTAGATCAGTCCGAAGTCTCGGCCGCAGATCTTGCCGGTTAGCTTCTCCAGCGTGGGCTTGAAGACGTATTCACAGGTCCTGGGCATGACCGTGGAGACAATACCAATGATATGAAAGGTCTTCTTAGCCTTCAACGCCGGGGCAATTCGATCAAGGACCGTTTCTACGTACGCGTTGGAGAAACGTCCATCCGGATTGCTGGGGGTCGGGACAGTGATCAGCGTCATGTCGCTGTTCTGCACGGAATAGCCACCGTCCACGGTGAATTCCATGTGTTGCCGGCACCCGTCGAGAAGCACCGACAGCCCCGGCTCGTCAATAGGACACTGACCACGGTTCAAGGCATCAATGTGCTGACCGCTGGAATCGACACCGCTCACGTGATGTCCCTTGCTCGCGAAACATGCGGCCGAGCAAAGACCAAGCTTGCCCAATCCAATTGAAGAGATGTTCATCGGACACGCTCCTTTCGTGATGAACTCATGCGTCGAGCAGTCGCTGAGAACCACTTGCCTGCCAATCTGATTATCCGGCTGCCTGATACGATCTGGATCATGGCCTGATCTTCCCCCCATAGGCCCCAACGGCTCTCTTGACCTGACGCAATTGCTTCAGCCGCGTCTGCACATCAGCGTGCTCTGCCCGCAGCGTTAATACCAATTCGGCATACAATCTTTTCAAACGTTCTCGGTCCCCGTCACTGAGAGAGGGCTTGTCTGTCCCCTCCGGGGTCATCTTGGCAATGATCGCATCGGCCCGAACGGAGGATAGTTCGACCTGAGCCAGATTCCCCTCGCGCACGGACATAATCTGCTCCTCGAGAACACGACAAAGCTCTGCCGACAAATCTTCGACCGCCTCCGAGGCAACGCTCTGACAATTCCATGTCATGGTCGCTCCTATCTGGCCCCGGCCAGGTTGTGTTCTACTTCTTCCAACAGGTTCGTGGCATCGTTGTTGATCGGTTCCAGCGACAGTAGATCAAGCAGCACGCTCTTTGCCTGCTCCGGGCGTTCATCCTTCAGATAGAGCACCGCCAACGCGAACATCACCGATGTGTCGCCGGGATGCATCTCCAGGTAGACCTCCAGGTAATAGATCACCTTCGCAAAAGAATGCATCTCGCACGAAACCTGGAACAGGCCGAGCAGGGCCGTGATGTTGTCGGTGTCCAGTTCCAGGGATTTCATGTAGAGGTCGAAAGCCTGCGGGAACTCCTGTCGCTGTTGGGCGACCATGGCCAAGCCTGCGTAAGCCTTGGCGCAGTTCGGATCGAGGCGGCAAGCCACCCTGAATGCGATCTCAGCATCCTCAAGCTTGTCCCTTTGAAGCGAGGCCACCCCCAGTCCGACATACGGTCCCGGCTCATCCGGCCCAAGCGATGCCGCCTTCTCGTAGCACCGATGAGCCTGGCTGTAGTTGCCTACTGAAGTGTAGCAATCCCCCAATTCCCGCAACACTTCATAGTGCTGAGTCCGTTTGTGCTTTTCGATTTCGTTTGTTTGCGCCATATCCATGCTGGTCTCGGTCCTAATCTTTCCCAAAGGTCTGTTTACGGCGAGCCCAAGTTCGATGCCGCTTGAACGGGGGAATCTACATGGCCGGTCAGCCATCGTTCGGCTCGGCTCAAGAGTTGAATGGCGGTGCCAAAGTCCTGCCTCTGCCGCCGAATCTTGGCCTCCAAGAGCAACGTATCGATCGTCGGTCGCGTGCGATTCACTTCGCAACTGAGCCGGTCGGCCTGGGCTTGATTGCCCGCCTCGAAATAGGCTCTTGCCGCCATCGCCTTCATCCATAGCTGGTTGTGATAGTGAGCCGCCACGTACTCGAACAAGCGAGCGGCCACGGCCCAATCGCCTTCCGCCTCAGCAAGCTTCCCCTGTCGCACCAGATCATCGAACTGAAACGGGAGTTCATCATCCTTTGGCTGCCGCACCCTGATCCCGCAAGCCGTCAGCGACGCCTCCACCGACAGATGCGGATGGGCCCTTCGGGCCCGCTCAAGATCAGCGCGTCTCAGCACGGCGCCCCACATCTGACGAGTTGCACCTGCGAGCAAGAATCCTTCTCGGCCCTGCGTAGAGTTGATGAGAGCATGGAGCGAGTTTTCCACCCACATGTCTTTGATCGGCAGTGCGCTCGGGGCAATGGCCACATAGTCACCGTCGGCCTTCTGCATGGCCACATCCACTCGCTCATCCCGAGAACTCAGCGAATCCACCGGCACAAACACAACGTTCGGCATCTCAATGTGCACACGAGGGATATCCGCCGGTGGTAAAGGGACATAGACTTGATAAGGATAGATGGTGCATCGCCAGATTCTCATGAGGGCGTTTGCGATACTCCCGTCCAACTGATCGACAAGAAGGATGATCGACAAGTCGTCGATCTTGGGCCAGGGCTTGCGAGGCCTGGTAGTGCGGATCGTCAGGACATTTCTGAGATACTCCTCGGGTCGTTTGCGCCGCTGCACCGATATGCGGTCGCATTCACCGATCGGACTGTAGAACTCCCCTGTGATCATCGAGACATGATGGAAATCCGAGAAGAAGGCCAGTCGCCGGGTCATATCCCAATCGATCAGGACATTCAGGTTCTCGTTGTAGAGGCCGGTTTTGTCCAGCAGATCCCGTCGGTGCATCAAGGAGACGTGGAGAACATGATTGAAGTACAGCATCATGAATCGATCGAAATCGCGGCAAACCTCCACATGCTTGCTCATCACTTGCCGAGTCCCATCCGGAAGGACCTCGCAGTAGGCCCGGTACAAGTCGCTGTAGGCCACCTGACAGTCGGTCCGGCTTTCAAGGGTCCGGACCAGGCTCTCGATATGATGGGGATAGAACACGTCGTCATCGTCCAGGTACGCAACGTACTTGCCCCGCGCTTGGCTGAGG